>JAQXGO010000101.1 GCA_029006755.1 Clostridia bacterium
GCTGACCGCTTATGGAATTGCTTATATAACCGAATTCCTGAAGAGGGAAGAGGATTACAAAAGCTATAATAATCAATCCGTAGGATTTGATGTTTGTCAAGGTGGATTTATTTAAGTTCTTAAGTTTATTCATGATTCACACCTCACACCTTTTCAGTAATTTTCTTGCCGAGAATTCCGGTCGGCTTAACTAGAAGTACAATTATGAGAACCGCAAACACGATTGCATCCGACAATGAAGTAGAAATATACGATTTACTAAAAATTTCAATAATACCGAGAAGTATACCGCCAATCATAGCACCGGGAATTGAGCCGATACCGCCAAAAACGGCAGCAGTAAATGCTTTGATACCCGGCATTGAACCTGTTGTCGGTACAAGAGTAGGATAAGCAGAACAAAGAAGGACTCCGGCGATGGCGGCAAGTGCACTACCTATTGCAAATGTCACGGAAATCGTAACGTTAACATTGATTCCCATGAGTTCGGCCGCGTCCTTATCTTCCGAAACGGCACGCATTGCCTTACCAATTCTTGTTTTTTTAGTAAAGAACATAAGGCATACCATTATTATTATGCAAGCTGCAACCGTTAGCATTGATTCTGAAGTTAGAATTAGTTTTCCGTCAAAAAGAGATAATGAACCAAAGGGAACAACCGTGCTGAATACCTTTGGCGCGCTTCCCCAAATAAGTAATGCAATATTCTGAAGAAAATAGCTCATGCCGATAGCAGTGATAAGAACTGCAAGGGATGTAGCTCTTCTGAGCGGCTTATATGCTAAGCCTTCAATCAGTATACCAAGTATAGTACAAACAATCATGGCAAAGAAAACTGAAACAATGGGAGGTAATCCGAGATAGGCTGTTGTGCAGAAAGAGACATATGCACCTACCATGATAACATCACCGTGTGCAAAGTTAAGCATTTTTGCTATACCGTAAACCATTGTATAGCCCAGAGCAATGATGGCATATACACTACCCAGGCTTATACCGTTAATTATATTAGAAATAAAAGTCATTTGTTGTACCTCAAATCATAACCGAAAGTGAATAAGCAAAGCCCTAAAAACAGCTTGCACAATTCCTATATAGCAGAAAATGAGGAGAACAAAATGTCTCCTCTATTTTCGTTTGGTAACCAAATCGGCAATCATATTGTGACAGCTATTGCCTAATTACATACCTACATAAACGCCTTCTTTAATAATCATGCCCTTAGGTGCTTTTGAAACTTCACCGGTTTCTGACCAGTGCATATTATCACCTGTCAGACCGTTAAACGAGAAGTCACTTGAAGTGAACCTAGCAATAAGCTTTTCGCAAATGTCACTTGCGCTCATATCAGCTGTGATACCTTCAGCTTTGCAAGCTTCATAGATTGCATAAACGCAGTCATAAGCATCAGCAGCAAACTGGTTAGGTGTTTCGCCGAATTTACCTTTATACTTAGCAACGAAGTTCTTTGTGAGATCATCTTCAGCATCAGCTGTGAAAGGTGTAAGAAGCATTACGCCTTCTGCTAAGGATGTGTCGAAGTTTTCAAGAGTAAGAATACCATCCATACCATCAACACCGAAGAACTTAGGTTCATACTTCATTGCCTTTGCCTGCTTTAATATAAGAGAAGCAGGTGTGTAGTAGATAGGAAGGAACAGAAGGTCAGCTTCAGAAGCCTTGATTTCAGAAAGCTGTGAATTGAAGTCATTTGCCGAATCGTCTGTAAATGTCTTTACACAAACAATGTTAAGACCCAGCTTTTCTGCTTCTGTCTGGAATTTCTGATAAATACCTGTTGAATAAGCATCAGAGTTGTTATAGATTACAGCAATTTTTGAACCGAGGTTCTGGTCTTTAATGTATTCAGCAGATGCAACACCCTGGTTAGGATCTGTAAAACACATTTGGAACATGGATGTTTTACGCTGTATTGTAACGTTTCCATTCTTGTCGGGCTGTCCGCCGAGGACGTCTGTCGAGGAAGCTGAAGGAGTGATTGCAAAAATACGATCAGCATCAAGTTCTGTCGAAACTGCGATACAGGGCTGAGTTGTAACCGTGCCGAGAGAAATCTGCATTCCCCAGTCCTTAAGGTTGTTGTATGCGTTTATCGCTTTTTCCGCATCGTTCTCATCATCTTGATATTTTAATTCGAACTGAATGTCGCCCTTAGCGTTAATTTCTTCAAGAGCGATTTCTGCGCCGTTCTTAACTGCCTGTCCGTAAATTGCAGCGCCGCCTGTGATCGGGCCAATTGCACCAATTTTGATTACCTTGGAAGCTTCTTTTTTTCCGCAGCCTGCAAAGCATGTCAAAAGAACTGCAAAAACTGTAACAATGCTTACAACTTTGAAAACTTTTTTCATACCGATTACCTCTTTCTACAAGATTATTTATTATCAAAATGTCAACACAATTTTTGTGTTATGTCAAGAAAAATGGGAACTCTGTTTGTAATATTGTATAAAAGCTATATTTTAGAGTATATATTTATATTGAAAATTAGACAATTTTTCACCATAATTTTACATTTATTGAGTAATTCTGCATTTAATATCTCAATTACAAAGTACCTTAGAATTTCTGTTCCGTCAATATTTTCTATGTTTATAACGAATGCGTGATAGGCTCCATATTGTATGATTGTTTTTAATGTACGTATATGCTGCCATACATCATAAACCTTCTTTTATTTTATGCCGGAAAGAAATGTATATATCGAAATTTAAACTTATTTATTTTTAAATCATGCCCGAAAACGCTTAGTATTATCAGGGTCTTCAGTAGTTCCTTAAATTACTAATTTCGGTGAAGCCCTTGATAGTATACAGTCAAATCTGAATCATAAAATCATTAAGGGAACAAGGATAAAGGATCTTTTTTAAAAATGGAAAGGGTGCTTATTGCACACCCTTCAGCATGTCGATAAAGTCGACACGATGGTCAGAGGTTGAAAACGAAGGTATATTTTACGAATTCAAATTCACCGGCGTACGATGGTACGGTAGAGTTTGTATTCGCAAAAAACAAGAGGAGCCGTAGCAAAAGGTTTTTAATCATCGTTTTGCTACGGCCACTTACCATTTTGATATGCGCTTTGCTGAAAGACGCAGAAGTCTAATTTTTAGATACAACATATGCTTTACTTGTGAGCTGAAAGCCTAAAGTATATTATCATTTTGGAGCCAAAGTTGAGGTTTACACAAAATGAGGAATTGCCCCCATCTTCAGATAGAATGATTGTTTGAACTCACACATTGAAATCGTTTCTGCCATTTTCCATTTTTTGAAAAGTGAATGATTTCCTAAACGTGAATGGGAGACGTAAGCAAATTATATATCTCCTTTTAAAGCTTTCGTTTTTTATACGAGAATTTTTTGCTTTTTCATTTATGAGTATAATCATTTTTTCATTAAGTGACTCGCTTAAAACCAAATCACGCAGGGAAGATCGCTTCTCGGCAATGTGCTGAGTTGCCGATAGTCCAATCCACCCCGCACAAAGGTTTTATACCATTTCCCAACAAATTATCCTGTAACATACGAAGGGTTACAGAAGGTCTTGCATAAACATCACATATGTGCGTTATATGATATAGTTCCTGATAGAATACTTTTATCCTTCTTTCGCACCAATATCTTTCATGATTTTTCGAAGTGCATTGACTGCTGTTGCAAAGCTTGCAATGCGGTCGCCTTCTGCAAGGCTTTCTTCGCCCTGCTCCAGATTTGCAAAGCCTTCAAAGAGCGCAAGATGCGGTTCTAAAGAAATAAATAAATCACGTTCTTTTAATGCCGAAAGCACCTCGGAGATTTGACCGTCACCTTCTCCTGCAGGTACATTGATACCTTCTTTTATGCTGGCATCCTTAATGTGCACATACCCGATATACGAATCCATAACATTAAAAGCATCCGGGAAAACCTTTTCGCCGCACTGCACAAAATTTGCAGGGTCAAAGGTTGCCAACACCACAGAAGATGCCATATTTTTAATAAGGTCAAGACAGCGCACTGCCGTATCGCCGTAAATATTCTTTTCATTTTCGTGCAAAAGAATCAGTCCGCTGCCCTTGGCAACATCAACATACCTGCGCCAGCGACGCAAAACTTCGTCGCGGTAGATTGCGGGGTCGTTTTCTTCAGGTAAAACAAAGCTGAACATTCGTATATAATGTGTGTCCAAAATATGCGCCAGTTCTATAATATTTTTAAATTTTTCAATTTCTTCTTCAAAATCATCATCAATTTTGCATTTTCCTATCGGCGAACCAATAGCCGAAACCGCAATGCCTGCACGGTCAAGTTCTTTTTTTACCTCACGCATTTCGTCAGGTGTAAATTCGGCAACATTTTTTCCGCCGATACTGCGTAATTCCATAAACCGGATACGATGTTTTTTTAAAATTTCAATTTGTACCGCCAAATCCGCACTGATTTCGTCCGCAAAAGCGGAAATGATAAATTTGCCCATTGTACGATCTCCTTTCATTTATAAGTGCTTACATGGTTTTTTGAATATCGCCGATGGCTTTCATTACCTGCAATGCTTCCGCATCCGTAATCGGATAAGGTTTGCCATTTCGTACCGTATCATAAAGATAATTCCAAGTATGGTCCAATACATTTGTATTCCAAACCTTTTCCTCTTGCACAAACGAAAGTGGCGGCATAAATTTATGTGCATTATAGGAATCTGTATAAGGTGTTGCGTGACAAGCTTGCATTTTTGGCATTTCGAAATCTTCGGGCAGGTAATGGAGTGTATAGGTTTTTCCGTTGTCAGTCAATGTGCCGCGGTTGCCGTATATAATATATTCGGGAGAATGTAACGCAACAGCATCGCCAAGTTCCATCTCTACAATTCTGCCGTTTACCCCTACAAAAGTAGCTTTCACATAGTCTTCCGCATCTCCTGCAGATGCAATCTGTTTTGTATATGCAGAAATTTCAGTATAGTCTCCGCCGCAAAAATACAAAGCGTGGTCCACAATATGAGGCCCCCAATTTAAAAGCTTGCCTCCGCCGTATTCCCGCAATGTTTGCCAATCCATACGGCAATTAAAATGATTTCTTGCCAGTTTTACGGCATATACATCTCCTAAAATTTTGGAATCAATTATCTCTTTTACTTGCATGAATTTTGCTTCAAATCTTCTGTTATGCCGTATAAAAAGTCGTCCTTTCCCTTTTTCCGAAAGAATTTTGGCATCTTCATAATTTGTACAGAATGGTTTTTCCAAAAATACAATTTTACCTGCATCCAGTGCGGTCATAGCATGCCTGAAATGGTCACAGGAACGAGTGA
>JAQXGO010000102.1 GCA_029006755.1 Clostridia bacterium
TAAAGCATTTTTATTTTAAGAAATGCATGCTTTGGCGAATTCCCACCCTAACTTTTTGACTCTTATAAGGCTGATCCGCATATTCTCAAGCATCGTATGCTTTATGCGGTCTGTGCATTTTGCTACGGCCCCATTTTTCCATATAAAAGCGAATTGCCTATTTTGCAAACAAAGACACGATTCTTTCAGCCGCTTTTTTTGTATCTTCGCGGCTTCCGAAGGTTGAGAATCTAAAATATCCCTCTCCGCAGGCCCCAAATCCCTCACCGGGGGTACCGACGATCTGTGCGTTGGTAAGGAGATAATCAAAAAGCTCCCAGCTTCCCATTCCCTGCGGACATTTAAACCAGATGTAGGGCGCATTTTTCCCGCCTGTGTACCAAATGCCAACTGCATCCAAGGCTTGCATAAGTATTTTTGCATTTTCCTTATATATGCTGATATTTTTTTGAATTTGCGCCTTTCCTTCCTTTGTAAACACGGCTGCTGCCCCTCTTTGAATGATATAGGAAACGCCGTTTGTTTTTGTGGTACGGTTTCTAACCCACATTTCATTCAGGTGCATGCCGCCGCGATGCAGCGCTTTTGGAATGACTGTATACCCAAGCCGCGTACCTGTAAACCCTGCTGTTTTGGAAAGGGAACAAATTTCTATTGCGCATGTTTTTGCGCCAGGCAATTCAAAAATACTGTGCGGCAAATCCTCCTCGATAAAAGCTTCATATGCTGCATCAAAAAGAATGATGGATCCGTTTTGATTCGCAAAATCTACCCATTGCTGTAGCTTTTCGCGGCTGAACACAGCACCCGTAGGATTATTGGGCGAGCAAATGTATAGTATATCTGCCAGCTGATCTTCGGAAGGTACAGGCAAAAAGCCGTTCTCGTCATTCGAGGCTACATGCACGATTTTTCTTCCGGCCATGATGTTTGCATCCACATAGGCAGGATATGCAGGTTCAATGACAAGAGCGGATGCAGATTTGTCAAACAGATCCAAGATATCGCCCAATTCGTCTGAAGCACCGCTTGAAACAAATACTTCATCTTTTTCTATCGGAACCTGTCTTTTTGCATAATCGTTTGCAATGATCTCTCGCAGCGTAGGGTCACCGCATTCCGGCATATAGCCGTGAAACCGTTCTTTTACAGATTGATCCTCCACCGCTTCATGTAAGGCCTGAATGACTTCTGTACATAAAGGAAGAGATACATCTCCAATGCCTAGACGCAACAGTTTTTTATCCGGATTTTCTTGTAAATATGCCTTGGTTTTTTGCGCAATATTATAGAATAAGTAAGAATCTTTTAGATTGTTATAGTTCGTATTGAGCTTTATCATTCTATGGTTTCTCCTTCATAAACAAATTCAGCTGGGCCGGTCATCGTAACGGTGTAATCCGATGCGATTGTGATCGATAACGTGCCGCCATCCAAAATAACAGAGATTTCCTCATTCAACGTGCAATATCCATGGCTAATTGCTGCAGCCACCGCAGCACACGCACCGGTGCCGCATGCCATGGTCACACCGCTGCCGCGTTCCCAAACGCGCATGCGAAGATGCGTGCTGTCTAAAACCTCCACAAACTCCGCATTTACACCATCCGGGAAAGACGGATGATGCTCTATTTTGGGTCCAAGTGATAAAATTGGCGCATTTTCAATAGATTCTACAAATGTGACTGCATGCGGATTTCCCATAGATACGGGCGTACACTGCAAAGTTGTATCGTCTATCCAGAGGTCCATTTGCGGTTCCACCTTGGCTTTTCCCATGTTGACAGATACGGATTTTACTTTCCCAGCCAAAACCATGAGCTTTAAAACCTTAATTCCGGATAGTGTTTCTATGGTCAGGTGTGTTTTGTCCGTATATCCCTTATCATACACATATTTTCCTACGCAGCGAATGCCATTTCCGCACATCATTGCTTCTGAACCGTCTGCATTGAATATTCTCATTTTAAAATCTGCAACCGCCGACGGAGAAATGTAAATCATTCCGTCTGCCCCTGCACCAAAATGGCGTTCGGAAAGCTTTTTAGAAAGTGCTTCGATATCTGCCGGCACCTCCCCATAAACGTACAAATAATCGTTTCCGAGTCCATGCATCTTTGTGAAATGCATTGTTTTTACCACCTTTCATCATCGATTGTTGAAATGCCGATTGTCATTTCTTCGAGTACATCCAAAAGAACCCTCACTGTGTCCAAAGAAGTCAGCATGGTCACATTGTTTTCATTGGCGCATCTTCGAATTTGTACGCCGTCCTCATAATGCACGCCTGACATGATTGCTCTGGTATTCATAACATAGCTTACATATCCGGCTCGAATCGCTTCCAGAATCTCTGTGCTGCCTTCCGATAGTTTGCGCAGTATTCTGGTTTTAATGCCATGTTCTACCAAAAAGTCTGCTGTTCCAATCGTTGCCTCAATATTGAAGCCCATATCATAAAACCGTTTTACAAGCGGCAACGCTTCTTCTTTATCCTCGTCCGCGAGCGTCACAACCACTGTGCCGTAATTCTGCAAGCTTAGGCCGCTTGCGGTGAGTGCTTTATACATTGCACGAGATAGATTTTTGTCATATCCTATGGCTTCACCGGTGGATTTCATTCCCGGTGATAAATAGGAATCCATTCCGGAAAGCTTAGAGAACGAAAAGGCCGGCGCTTTTACATAAAAGCGTTTCTTTTCCGCCGGGTATACTTCTGTAATCCCTAAAGAGGCTAAGCTTTTCCCAAGCATGACCAGTGTTGCAATATCACCCAGTGCATATCCTGTTGCCTTCGACAAAAACGGCACCGTGCGGCTGGAACGGGGATTCACCTCAATAATATATACATTTTCCGCGTCATCCACAATAAACTGAATATTGAAAAGCCCTACAATACCAATGCCAATTCCCAGTTTTTTCGTATAGTTCAGTATCGTATCCTTGACCTTTTGCGATACGGAGTATGTGGGATACACACTGATAGAATCACCACTATGTACGCCTGTTCTCTCTACTAGTTCCATAATGCCGGGTACAAATACATTTTCACCGTCGCAGATTGCATCTACCTCAAGTTCCTTCCCCTTAATGTATTTATCCACCAGTACGGGCCTGTCCTCATCAATTTCAACCGCTGTTCTCAAATAAGACACCAAGTCCTTTTCTTTCGCCACAATCTGCATAGCGCGACCGCCCAGAACAAAGCTTGGGCGAACCAGCACGGGGTATCCGATTTCTTTTGCTGCACAAAGACCGTCCTCAATATTGGTTACCGCTTTGCCGTTTGGCTGCGGAATGTGCAGCTCGGAAAGCAGCTTTTCGAACGCATCTCGATTTTCTGCTTTATCAATTGCCTTGCAATCTGTGCCGATGATTTTAACGCCCAATTTATCAAGCGGTTCTGCAAGATTGACCGCCGTTTGGCCGCCAAGTGTTACAATGACCCCTTCTGCATTTTCCTGCAAAACAACGTGCATGACATCTTCGGGGGTAAGCGGTTCAAAATATAGTTTATCACTTGTGGTGTAGTCTGTAGAAACCGTTTCCGGGTTATTGTTGATAATAATTGCTTCATACCCTGCATCCTTTATAGTTTTGACAGCATGCACCGTGGAATAATCAAATTCTACGCCCTGCCCGATACGGATAGGCCCTGCTCCAAGTACGATAATCTTTTTCTTCTCTGAAACCTTGGATTCATTTTCTCCCTCATAGGTTGAGTAGAAGTATGGAATATAGCTATCAAATTCGGAGGCGCAGCTATCAATCATTTTGTAAACCGGAAGTATTTTTTCGTTCATCCGCATCTGAAACACTGCATTTTCCGACATATTCCAAAGCCTTGCAATTTCCTTATCTGCAAACCCCATTTTCTTTGCTTTTTTCAGTTGCGGAATACTGTGCGGTCTATTTTTTAATGCGGTTTCTTCCTCCACAATCCGCTTTAAACCGTCTACAAAAAACTTGTCAATTTTGGTAATTGCACAAATATCCTCCACTTTACAATCGCGGCGCAACAGTTCTGCAATTGCAAAAATACGGTCATCTGTGCCAATCGCAATATAAGAGATGATTTCCTCCGTAGAAAGGGCATCAAACTTCTTGTGATGGAGATGCCATACCCCGATTTCCAACGAACGAATTGCCTTCAGCAAGCTCTCCTCGAAGGTTCTGCCTATGCTCATCACTTCACCGGTTGCTTTCATTTGCGTACTGAGATTGTTTTTTGCATCTGTAAACTTATCGAAAGGAAACCGCGGCATTTTGCTGACAACATAATCGAGTGCCGGCTCAAAGCAAGCGGGTGTGTTGGCAAGCGCAATCTCGTCCAGTGTAAGCCCTACACCAATTTTTGCCGAAACTCTGGCGATAGGATATCCACTGGCTTTGGAAGCCAGTGCAGATGAGCGCGACACGCGCGGATTCACTTCAATCAGATAATACTGAAAAGAATGGGGATCAAGCGCAAATTGTACGTTACAGCCTCCCTCAATTTTCAGTGCACGGATAATTTTCAGCGCGCTGTCACGCAGCATGTGATATTCCTTATTTGACAGGGTCTGGGATGGACAGACAACAATGGAATCACCGGTATGAATCCCAACCGGGTCAAGGTTTTCCATATTGCAAATGGTAATTGCGGTATCGTTTTTATCCCGCATCACCTCATATTCAATTTCCTTAAACCCCTTTATACTTTTTTCTATCAAAACCTGGTGTACAGGTGAAAGGGAAAGGGCATTCTTCATAATTGCTTTAAATTCCTGCTCGTTATCTGCAAAACCGCCTCCTGTGCCTCCTAACGTAAAGGCAGGACGCAGCACAACCGGATACCCAATTTCTTTCGCAATCCGAAGCCCCTCCTCCATAGAAGTTGCAATATCACTTGGCAATACCGGCTCGCCCAGTGATTGACACAGTTCCTTAAACAGTTCCCGATCCTCAGCTGTGGCAATACTTTCCACGCTCGTTCCCAAAAGTTCGGTATGGCACTCCCGAAGAATACCTTTTTTCTCTAAACTCATGGCGAGGTTCAGGCCAGTTTGTCCGCCAATGCCAGGCAAAATAGCATCCGGCCGTTCACGCCTGATAATCTTTGCTACATATTCAAGGTTTAAGGGCTCCATATATACTTTGTCGGCAATCGTCGTATCCGTCATAATGGTTGCCGGATTCGAATTGCATAAAATAACCGTGTAACCTTCCTCTTTCAACGCAAGGCAGGCTTGCGTCCCTGCATAGTCAAATTCAGCCGCCTGGCCTATAACAATCGGGCCTGAGCCAATGACAAGCACCTTTTTAATATCTTGCCGTTTAGGCATTATCGTTTCCCTCCATCAGTTTAATAAATTGCGTAAACAGATATGTACTGTCCTGCGGTCCCGGCGCACTCTCCGGGTGATATTGCACAGAGAACACTTTATCGCGTACACACGCCACGCCTTCCACCGTATGATCCAGAAGGTTTACATGCGTAATGGAAAGATCTGTATTTTGAATACTTGCTTTCTCTACGGCATAGGAATGGTTCTGTGAAGTGATTTCAATTTTGCCGGTACACAAATTCTTCACCGGATGGTTCCCGCCACGGTGTCCGAACTTCAGCTTGTATGTTTTTGCGCCGTAGGCAAGAGATATAATTTGATGCCCAAGGCAAATTCCAAACATGGGATATTCCCCAATCAGGTTTTGAATGGTTTGAATGGTTTGCGGCACATCCTGCGGATCGCCCGGGCCGTTCGAAATAAACACGCCATCCGGATGCAAGTCTTTTATGGTTTCTGCGGGCGTATTGTACGGCAAAACACTTACGCTAATTCCTCTTTGTATAAAAGAACGAAGAATATTCTTTTTCATGCCGCAATCTATGCATACAATATGGTATTGGGGATTGATGACCGGATATTGCAGAATATGCTTCGGGCTAACCTTGGATACTGCATCTTTTGGAATTTCTGTGCAAGCAAGAATTTCCATCGCCGCCTCTTTAGGTGTGTCAATCCCCGTCAAAAGCACCTTCCGGCTGCCAAAATCGCGGATAGATCGCGTAATTTGCCTTGTATCCACGCCATATATGCCCGGAATTTTATATCGTTCCATTGTTTTGGACAGACTTTCAAAGCTTCTGAAATTGGAGGGTATATCATTGTATTCCCGTACGATCAGTGCACCAATAGAAGGGGTATCTGTTTCAAAATCATCCTCGCATATCCCATAATTGCCAATTAAAGGATACGTCATTACCACAGCCTGATAGGTATAAGATGGATCGGAAAGGATTTCCTGATAGCCTACCATGGAGGTGTTAAAGACAATTTCGCACACCTTATCGCCTCTATCTCCAAACCCATATCCCAAGTATTCGCTTCCGTCTTCCAAAATGATTTTCCTATTATAATTCATTTCCACCTTTACGCCTCACTCCCCTTAGAAATCTTTTGCTCAAACTTATTCTTGGGCATGTTCAGCGGAACGCTTGTCGGATACTTGCCATCAAAGCATGCACTGCAAAACTCGTTTGTCCCGGTAAGCTCTGAAAGCTTTTCCTTTGGCAAATATCCTAACGAATCCACGCCTATCAGGTCTTTTATTTCTTCCGTACGCAGTTTAAAAGCAATCAAATGCTCTTCGGAATCTATATCTGTACCGTAGTAGCACGGATGCAAGAACGGCGGTGCCGATACACGCATGTGAATCTCTTTTGCACCGGCCTCCCTAAGAAGCTTCACAATTCTACCGCTTGTTGTCCCTCTTACAATGGAATCATCAATCAGTACAATACGTTTTCCTTGTACTGTGCTTTCCACTGCGCTCAGTTTGATACGCACCTTATCCACGCGGCTTGTTGCAGAAGGCGAAATAAAGGTTCTGCCGATATATTTGTTTTTGATAAGCCCAATGCCGTATGGTGTCCCGGACTTTTCGGCATACCCTAAAGCGGCATCCAGTCCGGAATCAGGGACGCCGATTACAACATCTGCCTCTACCGGATAGTACTCTGCCAGAATATGGCCTGCCCGGCGTCTTGCTTCGTGCACACTGATCCCATCTATCTTAGAGTCCGGTCTGGCGAAATAAATGTATTCAAAAATGCATGTCTTCTTCGGCTTGGTTTTGCAATGAGCTGTAATAGAAGTGATGCCGTCCTTGGAAAAAACCACAATCTCACCCGGAAGCAGATCCCGTACAAAAACTGCTCCCACAGCAGAAAGTGCACAGCTTTCCGAAGCAATCACATAGCTTCCGTCCTCGCATCTTCCATAACAAAGCGGACGAAACCCATGCGGGTCACGACAGGCAATCATTTTCCCCGGGGACATTACACACAGCGAGTAGGCGCCTTCAATGATATACATGGCCTTCTCCACTGCCTTCTCAATAGATTCCGAACGAAGGCGTTCCCTCGTAATAATATATGCAATGGTTTCTGTATCGCTTGTCGTATGAAAAATCGCACCATCCAGTTCCAATTTGTTTTTCAGTTCATAACTATTGGATAAATTCCCATTATGGGCAATTGCCATTCTGCCTTTCTGATGATTGACCTCAATCGGCTGGCAGTTTTTTCTGTCTGAACCGCCGGTTGTGCTATACCGCACATGGCCGACCGCCATATTGCCCTGCGGCATCTTTGCCAGTTTATCACCGGCAAATACATCCCCTACAAGACCTAAATCTTTATAAGAATAGAATAATCCGTCATCATTAACCGTAATGCCGCAAGCCTCCTGCCCGCGGTGCTGTAATGCGTACAGCCCATAATATACAAGGCTCGCCACTGCCGTACCGGCAGGTGCATAAACGCCAAAAACGCCACATTCTTCATGTAAGCTCATCTATTTGTCTCCTTCTGTTTTGTTAGTGCTGCCCCAATAAATCCACAGAACAATGGATGCGGCTTGTTCGGACGGCTTTTGAATTCCGGATGAAACTGCACGCCTACATAAAAAGGATTCTCGGTAATCTCTACAGTTTCAACCAGTCTGCCATCAGGCGATGTGCCACCCAAGGTTAATCCGTTTTGCTCTAAACAATCCCGATATGCATTGTTAAACTCATAGCGATGCCTGTGTCTTTCCGATATAAGGGATGTGTGATATAACCGCTCCATGGTTGTCCCGCTTTTAATCTTGCAAGGATATGCTCCCAGCCGCAATGTACCGCCCTTATCTACATCGTCACTCTGTCCCGGCATAAAGTCTATGACCTTTGCCTTGCATTGTTCGTCAAACTCGCCGGAATTTGCATCCAAAATCCCCGCAACATTTCTTGCAAATTCAATCACTGCAATTTGCATGCCAAGACAGATACCAAAATACGGCAGATGATTTTCTCTCGCATATCTTGCCGCCAGAATCATCCCTTCAATACCGCGGCTGCCAAATCCGCCAGGCACTAATATGCCGTCCAGTTTGCCCAGGATTTCTTTATAGTTTGCTTCCGTTATATTCTCAGAATCAATCCACTGAATGTCAATGTGTGTGTTATGGTAATATCCTGCATGGCGTAGGCTTTCCGCCACAGAAAGATAGGCATCATGCAATCCTACATATTTCCCCACCAATCCGATCTGCACAGTTTTTTCACGATTCTTGATTCTCTCCACCATCTGTACCCAATCCGTCAAATCTGGTTCTTTCGTAACAATCCCTAATTCCCGGCAAACCACATCAGAAAAATGTGATTTTTCCAGCATGATCGGTGCTTCATACAAAATCGGCAGTGTTAGGTTTTCGACTACGCAATCGGGTCTGACATTGCAGAAAAGAGATATCTTCTCGAAAATACTCTTTTCAAGCGGTTCATCACACCGCAATACAATAATATCCGGTTTTATCCCCATACCCTGCAATTCTTTGACAGAGTGCTGCGTGGGTTTGGATTTATGCTCATCACTTCCTCGGAGAAAGGGAACTAACGTAACATGAATAAACAAACTGTTTTCCTTCCCCACTTCTAAGGAGATTTGACGGACAGCTTCAATAAACGGTTGCGATTCAATATCGCCTATCGTACCGCCAATTTCGGTAATCACAATATCGGCATTTGTTTTTTTGCCAACACTGTAGACAAATTCTTTAATTTCGTTTGTGATATGTGGAATGACCTGCACAGTAGAGCCTAAATACTCTCCCCTGCGTTCCTTATTTAAAACATTCCAATACACCTTACCGGTTGTAAGGTTAGAATACTTGTTCAAATTTTCGTCAATAAATCTCTCATAATGACCGAGATCAAGGTCGGTTTCTGCGCCGTCTTCTGTAACATAAACCTCCCCATGCTGGTATGGGCTCATTGTGCCCGGATCAACATTGATATATGGGTCCAGTTTTTGTGCCGCAACTTTTAGACCGCGCATTTTTAATAATCTGCCAAGCGATGCCGCTGTAATGCCTTTCCCAAGACCGGAAACCACACCGCCGGTTACAAAAATATACTTTGTCATTTTGATCACTCCCACTCCACAGTCGCGGGCGGTTTGCTTGTGATATCATAAACCACTCTTGAAACCCCGCCGACTTCATTGGTAATTCTTGCGGATGCTCTTTCTAAAACCGTATAAGGAAGCCTTGCCCATTCAGCTGTCATAAAATCATCTGTGGTGACTGCTCTAAGCGCAATGGTTACGCCATAGGTTCGCGCATCCCCCATGACACCAACGCTTCTTGTGTCCGTAAGGACTGCAAAATACTGATTTGCTTTTGCGCCTGCTTGTTCCAGTTCTGCACGAAAAATGCTGTCTGCCTCCTGCAAAGCAGTAATTTTTTCCTTTGTAATCTCGCCAATAATTCTAACGGCAAGTCCCGGCCCCGGGAAGGGTTGTCGCCAAACGAATTCTTTTGGGATCTGTAGCTTTTCGCCTACTTCTCTGACTTCATCCTTAAAGAGATACCGAAGCGGCTCCAGAATTTCGTCAAATGCAATAACGTCAGGAAGTCCCCCTACATTATGATGGCTTTTTATAGTCGCACTATCCCCTAAACCACTTTCAATAATATCCGGATAAATTGTTCCTTGTGCAAGCACATGGACTTTTCCGATCTTTTTTGCCTCTTCCTCAAAGGTTCTTATAAATTCTTCACCGATGATCTTACGTTTTTGTTCCGGTTCGGTTACCCCTATAAGCTTTTTTAAGAACCTCTCCTCTGCGTTGACACGAATCAAGTTCAGTCCGAACTGTTTGCCAAAGGTTTTCTCGACAAAATCACCCTCATCCTTGCGAAGCAACCCATGGTCTACAAATATACAAGTTAGGTTACTCCCTATTGCCTTATGCAAAAGAACTGCGCATACGGAGGAATCCACGCCGCCGGATAAGGCAAGCAGCACCTTCTTATCCTTGAGTGTATTCTTATACTCTGCAACTGTTCTTTCAATGAATTCATCCATTTTCCAGTCACCCTGACACTTACAAACCCCAAACAGAAAATTCTTCAGAATTTCTTTTCCGTATTCGGTATGTGTGACCTCAGGATGGAACTGCACAGCGTATAGTGCCTTTTCTTCATTACACATGGCTGCTGTTGGACAATTGTCCGTGGTTGCAATCACTTTAAAGCCTGCCGGTACTGTCTTGATATAATCCGTGTGGCTCATAAAACAGATGCTTTCTTTCGGGATATTTTCTGTCAGTTTGCTCTCTGTATAATATATTTTTGTTTTGCCGTATTCACTGCCATCCTTCGCGCTTTCAATGACTCCATCAGCCATATACGCCATAAGCTGCGCGCCATAGCATATTCCCAAAATCGGAATCCCCGCCTCCAAAATCTCTTTGTCATAGTGTGGAGAGCTTTCGTCATATACACTATTCGGACCACCTGTAAAAATAATGCCCTTATATTGTTTCTCTCGAATTTCACGTACAGAAATCTTATGATAGGGCTTTATTTCTGCATAGATTTGGTTTTCGCGGACACGCCGTGCAATGAGCTGGTTATACTGTCCGCCAAAATCCAAAACAAGAATTTTTTCCATACTGTTATCATCCTTTATTATTGTCTTATTTGCCACTGTCTCCATAGTTTTTCAGAACGCGTGCGGACGGGTCATCTACATCGCAGCCTTCCCATGCTTTGTTCGGCATCCAAAAATCCTTTATCATTTGGCTTTGTCCCGGATAATAGGTTTCAAATATTTCTCGGTATAAGAGCGATTCCTTTGTAAACGGTCTTGCATGCGAATATTTCTTACGTTTTTCCTCAAATTCTTCGTTTGTATACCTGGAATTTGCATATTCTTTTAAATAATCCACCATAGAGTGTCCTACAGCGTCCGAAAAGGCCGCCTTTTCGCGATACAGAATGGATTGCGGCAAATAGTCACCCTCAAACGCATGCCGGAGAAGGTACTTGCCCTTCCCGTATGTATTCATTTTCATGGCAGGATTTACCGCCATGACGTACTCCACAAAATCCAAATCCCCAAAAGGTACTCTCGCCTCTAACGAGTTGACTGAAATGCAACGGTCTGCACGAAGCACATCATACATGTGCAGCTCGCGCAGTCTTTTTTCCGCCTCTTTTTGAAATTCCTCTGCATTAGGTGCAAAGTCCGTATATTTGTAGCCAAAAATCTCATCCGAGATTTCTCCGGTTAACAGAACGCGAATGTCTGTCTGCTCATGGATTGCTTTGCAGATTAAATACATGCCCATACTTGCACGGATGGTGGTAATATCAAATGTACCCAGCAGTGCAATAACAGTTTCAAGCGAAGAAATTACATCCTCGGGCGTCATATAAATTTCCGTATGATCGCTACCGATATACTCGGCAACCTCTTTGGCATACTTTAAGTCTATCGCATCCTCACTCATACCAATTGCAAAAGTTTGAATCGGCGCTTTGCTTTCCTTTGCGGCAATGGCGCAAACAAGTGAGGAATCCAAGCCACCTGAAAGTAAAAAGCCAACCTTGGCATCGGCAACCAATCGCTTATGTACGCCGGCTACCAGTTTGTCATGAATGTTTTTGCATACGGTTTCCAAATCATCCTCAATTACGTGTTCTACCTTTGCAATATCCTTGTAGCATATAAACTCGCCGCCCTTATAGTAATGTCCGGGAGGAAAGGGCATGATTTTATCCACAATATCCGTCAGGTTTTTGGCTTCGCTCGCGAAAAGAATGGTGCCGGCGCTATCATAGCCATAGTAAAGCGGCCGTATGCCAATAGGATCACGCGCAGCAATGTATTCTTCGTTCTCCCCATCGTACAGAATGAGCGCATATTCCGCATCGAGCATTTTAAACATGTCTGTACCATATTCCTTGTATAGCGGCAAAAGGATTTCACAATCTGAGTCACTTTCAAACGTGTACTTTGCAGATAATTCCTTTTTCAACTTTTCGAAACCATAGATTTCACCATTGCACACGACATAACTTTTAAGTAGCCGAAAAGGCTGCATTCCTTGCGGGTGCAGCCCCATAATGGCAAGGCGATGAAATCCAAGGAATCCTTTGCCGGTATCAATAATTTTACTGTCGTCCGGGCCACGTGAAATGGTCCTTTGAAAGCCTTGCTCAAACTGCGCAAGGCTGGCTGATTCGCCACAATATCCCATTATTGAACACATAGAAACAACTCCTTTTATTCTACATCTTGCAGGGCATCAAAGCCCTCTTCGCCTGTTCTAACCTTCACAACATTTTCAACATCGTAAACAAATATTTTGCCGTCTCCAATGTGTCCTGTGTAAAGCACTGTTTTTGCAGTTTCAATGACTTGTTGCACGGGCACTTTGCTTACAACAATATCCACCTGAATTTTCGGCAGCAGTGTCGCTTCAATCTGAACACCTCTGTAATATTCCGGCTTTCCTTTTTGTACACCGCATCCCAAAACATGAGAAACCGTCATGCCGGTAATGCCGATCTGCATCATTGCCGCCTTCAAAGTTTCTAATTTATGCTCTTTACAAATGATTTCAATTTTAGTAAGTTTGGGTACTGTGCCTGCATCAAAGCTTGGTACTTTTTTCACCACAACTGCCTCCGCCACCGGTATATCCCCGCTTACCACTGTGGCAGTGCCGGCATCATCCGGCGTTGTATCCGGCAGCATTGCAAATCCTGCATACGCTGTTAATAGACCGTGTTCTGTAAGGTCAAGTCCACAAAGCTCCTCTTCCCTGCTTGCGCGAAGGCCAATTGTATGTTGAATCACCCAAAATATAATATAGATGACAACGGCAACATAGGCTGCTACCGCAAATACGCCTAAAGCCTGCACACCGAGAAGATGCCAGCCGCCACCATAGAATAAGCCGGCTTCTGTTGTGATGCCTGTCGCCAATAACCCTGTTAACAGTGTGCCTGTTGCACCGCAAACACAATGGACCGAAACAGCACCGACCGGATCGTCAATCTTTGCAATCTTATCAAAAAACTCAACTGCAAAAACAACTAACACACCACAAATCATACCAATAACGGCTGCCCCCAAAGGGGAAACAGCGTCGCAGCCTGCCGTAATGCCGACAAGCCCTGCCAATGCTGCATTATATGTCATAGAAACATCCGGTTTTTTATAGCGAATCCAAGTAATCATCAATGTGACTACACAAGCCATTGCAGCGGCAAGGTTTGTATTAAAGAATACACGCCCTGCTGTTTCCATGAGTGCATCTGACTCCATGCCTACGGTAGAAGCTCCATTGAACCCAAACCAGCAAAACCAAAGAATAAATACACCGAGTGCCGCAAACGAAATGTTGTGTCCCAATATTGCATGCGGCTTTCCGTCTTTATCATACTTGCCGATGCGAGGTCCTAATATTTTTGCACCAATCAGTGCACATACACCGCCTACCATATGAACTGCGGTGGAGCCTGCAAAATCGTGAAAACCTAACTGTGCAAGCCAGCCGCCGCCCCAAATCCAGTGACCCGAAATAGGATAAATAATAAGTGATATGGCTGCGGAGTAAATGCAGTACGCACTAAACTTTGTTCTTTCCGCCATGGCACCGGAAACAATTGTTGCCGCGGTGGCACAGAAAACAGTCTGAAAGATTACAAATGCCCAAAGCGGTACACCTGCAGGAAGAATATGTCCATACTCTCCCCGAATCATCGGATCAAATGTCCCGAAAAGACCTGTCCCCATACCAAACATAACGCCAAAACCAACCAGCCAATATGCAGGCGTCCCAATGCAAAAATCCATCAGGTTTTTCATGAGGATGTTCCCTGTATTCTTTGCCCTTGTAAACCCTGCCTCACAAAGTGAAAATCCTGCCTGCATGAAAAAGACCAGTGCAGCCCCTAAGAGTACCCAAATTGTATTTACTGCACTATATTCCATTTCAGTCACCTACTTTTGTTTATTTCTTTTATTGTCTATCTAACTCCAAAGAGCAATTCCCCATATGTCGGGAACGGCCAGAAGCTTTCTGCCGTAATCATTTCCGCTTCATCGCAGGAAGCCCTCAATTCGCTCATCCTTGGCAGCACATTATCGCGAATTCTATATCCTTCATCAATAATGCTTTCACTATCTCCCAGCCGAACCAATTCCGCTGAAAGTGCTTTTTTGTATTCGTAAATCTGGTTTGCAAGTTTCGAAAGCTTTGCGACAATTTCTGTCTCATAGGTATCCTCTGCGGAGGAGAGCAATGCCTTCTTTTTGTTTGCGCCTTCCGCAAGATGTGCCGCATAGTTTTCAATCGCCGGAAGAATCTCTTTGTTAACCATTTCTACCATGGTATTTGCTTCTATAACAACGGTCTTGCAGTAGTTCTCCAGTGTAATGTCACATCTGGATTTTAACTCTGCTTCGGAAAATACCTTGTGTGTCGTCAGCATGTCCACATTTTTCTTATCCAACAAATGCGGAAGTGCATCCGGCGTTGTACGGAGATTCATAAGTCCTCTCTTTTCGGTAGCCTCACGGATCCATTCATCATCATAGCCGTTACCGTTAAAGATAATTCTCTTATGGTCCTTAATCGTTTTGCGGATCATATTGTGCAGCTCTGTTTCAAAATCTTCTGCCTTTTCAAGTCTGTCTGCATAGATCTTAAGGCTTTCTGCAACCGCTGCATTCAGCATGATGTTTGCACATGCGATGCTGTTCGAAGAGCCCAGCATGCGAAATTCAAACTTATTGCCTGTGAAGGCAAAAGGCGATGTTCTGTTTCTATCGGTTGTATCCCGATTAAATTTAGGCAGCACATCCACGCCCAGCTTCATTTGCGTCTTTTCTGCACCCGTGTATGGAGCATCGGTTTCTATCGCTTCAAGCACTGCATTCAGTTCATCTCCAAGGAACATAGAAACCACTGCCGGTGGCGCTTCATTTGCGCCCAGTCTATGATCGTTGCCCGCCGTTGCAACAGAAATACGCAAAAGATCCTGATAATCGTCAACCGCTTTAATGACGCTGCAGAGGAATAGCAAGAACTGTGCATTCTCATATGGCGTTTCGCCGGGCGAAAGCAGGTTTACACCCTTATCAGTAGCCATTGACCAGTTATTATGTTTGCCGCTGCCGTTTACGCCGGCAAATGGTTTTTCATGCAGCAAGCAAACAAGGCCATGCCGTGCCGCGACTTTTTGCATAATTTCCATTGTTAACTGGTTGTGGTCAGTTGCAATATTGGTTGTCGTATAAATCGGTGCAAGTTCATGCTGGGCAGGTGCCACCTCATTATGTTGCGTCTTTGCAAGAATCCCAAGCTTCCAGAGTTCTTCATTTAGTTCTGTCATAAAGCTCTCTACGCTGGGCTTAATGACACCGAAATAGTGGTCATCCATTTCCTGTCCCTTTGGCGGCTTTGCACCAAAGAGTGTTCTGCCTGTATAAATCAAGTCCTTACGTTTTTCAAAAAGCTCTTTTGGCACAAGGAAATATTCCTGTTCAGGCCCTACTGAGGTGTGTACATACTTTGCTTCTGTCCCAAAAAGCTTCAAAATACGTAGCGCCTGCCGATTTAATGCTTCCATGGAACGGAGCAACGGAGTTTTCTTATCCAATGCCTCTCCGCCATATGAGCAAAAAGCAGTAGGAATGCAAAGCGTTTTTCCTTTTATGAATGAATAGGATGTCGGATCCCACGCGGTATATCCTCTTGCCTCAAATGTTGCACGAAGGCCGCCGGACGGGAACGAGGAAGCATCCGGTTCTCCCTTTATCAGTTCCTTACCGGAAAAATCCATGATCACCCTGCCGTCAGGAGAAGGACTAATAAAGCTGTCGTGCTTTTCAGCAGTTATGCCGGTAAGCGGCTGAAACCAATGCGTATAGTGCGTAGCACCATTTTCAACTGCCCACTCCTTCATTGCCTCTGCAACTGCATTCGCAACAGACAAGTTCAACTCTGCACCTTCATCAATGGTCTTGCGCAGGGATTCATAAACCTTTGCAGAAAGCCTCGATTTCATTACCCGATCATCAAAAACCAAACTGCCAAATAAATCTGTTACCATTTTCATAACCAAACTCTCCTTTCACTTTTAAACACAGACAAAGACGCCTTTAATGTATTTTGCATTAAAGACGTCTTTGCCTTATTTTTATTCTATTATATGTTTTTAAATTGGATTACACAATACCCTGAGCGTTCATGGCATCAACAACTTTTTCAAATCCCGCAATATTTGCACCGACTACATAGTTGCCGGCAAAGCCATAGCGGGCTGCTGCTTCGTCAATATGTTTGAAAAGTGTCACCATAATGTCATGCAGTTTGCCATCAACTTCTTCAAAGCTCCAGCTAAGTCTTTCACTGTTCTGGCTCATTTCCAGTGCAGAGGTTGCTACACCGCCTGCGTTCGCAGCCTTACCTGGTGCAAAGAGTACGCCATTTTCTTGTAAATACTTTGTAGCATCTGCTGTTGTCGGCATATTGGCACCTTCTGCAACGGCAAAAACACCGTTTGCAACAAGCATCTTTGCATCTTCCAGTGTAAGCTCGTTCTGGGTCGCACACGGAAGGGCAATGTCTGCCTTAACACTCCATACGCCTTTGCCTTCATGGTACTCAGCGTTGGGTCTGTATTTTGTATATTCGCTTAATCTCTGTCTCTTGACTTCCTTAATTTCCTTTAAAGCTTTAAGATCAATGCCCTCGGAATCGTATACCCAACCGGTAGAATCAGATACTGTGACAACCTTTGCACCAAGCTGCGTTGCCTTCTCTGTTGCATAAATAGCCACATTCCCTGCGCCACTGACGAGAACAGTTTTTCCTGCAATGTCCTTACCATTTCTTTCGAGCATTGCCTTTGTCAAATACAAAAGACCATATCCGGTTGCTTCTGTACGAGCCAAAGAGCCGCCATAGGAAAGACCTTTTCCTGTCAGTACACCTTCAAATAAGCCGCGGATTCTCTTGTACTGCCCGAACATGTAGCCGATTTCTCTTGCACCTGTTCCAATATCGCCTGCCGGTACATCGGTATCGGCTCCAATATATTTGCAAAGCTCTGTCATAAAACTCTGGCAGAATGCCATAATTTCACGATCGGATTTGCCTTTAGGATCAAAATCACTACCGCCCTTACCGCCACCAATAGGAAGACCTGTGAGTGAATTTTTAAATATCTGCTCGAATCCCAAGAATTTGATAATACCTATATTGACAGAAGGATGCAGACGAATGCCGCCCTTGTAAGGACCAATTGCACTGTTAAACTGTACACGATACCCTGTATTTACATGTACCTGCCCATTATCATCCGTCCACGGCACTCTGAATTTGATCTGTCTTTCAGGATTCACTAATCTTTCAAGCAGTGCATCCCTACGAAACTTTTCTTCATTTTGCTCAACAACAGGTCTGATAGAGTCAAGCACTTCTTCAACAGCCTGATGGAACTCCGGCTCTCCCGGATTCTTTTTTTCAACTTCTTGTATTACCTCATCAACATACGACATATTCTTCCCTCCTGAAATCAAAATAAGACAAAAAGTCCTTGGGTGAATACCCTAAGACGCCTTTGCCTTACAAAACATATTATACTACCTTAATTTCCATTTGTCAACACTTTTTTTATTTTTTTAAATCTATTTTAGGATAACCATATTTACACAATGAAAAAGGCGCAGCAAAATATATATATTTGCCGCACCTTCTGCATTGTTCTGCCAAGAATTACACCAGTTCAATAATTGCCATAGGTGCAGCGTCTCCGCGCCTTACCCCAGCCTTAATAATTCTTGTATAACCGCCGTTTCTCTCAGCGTATTTCGGTGCAATCTCTGCAAAAAGCTTGTATGTCACGTCCTTCTTTGTTATGAAGCTCATGGCCTGTCTCTTTGCATGCAGTGTGTTCTGCTTACCTAAGGTAATCATTTTTTCAACTAATGGACGTATTTCCTTTGCACGAGTCTCGGTTGTCATCATTTTACCATTTTCTAAAAATGCGGTCACCATACCTCTCAGCATTGCCATACGAGCATCAGTAGGTCTGCCTAATTTTCTCATTCTGAAACACTCCTTTCGCTAAATTTTTCTTAGTCCTCAACAGGAGCAAGCGTAAGGCCCAAACTCAGCAGCTTGTTTATGACTTCTTCCAAAGACTTGCGGCCGAGGTTTCTGACATTCATCATATCCTCTTCCGTCTTCTGAATCAGATCTTCTACAATGTTAATGCCTGCACGCTTTAAGCAATTGTAGGAACGAACGGATAAATCCAGTTCCTCAATTGTCATTTCAAGCACTTTTTCCTTCTTTGTTTCTACAGTTTCAACCATGATTTCAACATCTTTCGTGCCATCAGCAAGATCGATGAAGAGATTTAAGTGCTCATTAAATATCTTTGCACCCAAGCTAACTGCTTCGTTTGGTGTCATCGTTCCGTTTGTCCAAATTTCCAGCGTAAGCTTATCGTAATCTGTAACCTGGCCTACACGTGTATTTTCCACAAGGAAATTCACCTTCGGCACTGGCGTGTAAATGGAGTCTACCGGAATAAGGCCTATAACCGGTTGGCTAATGCGTTTATTCTTTTCAGCAGAAACATAGCCTCTGCCTTTATTGATGGTAATCTCCATATAAAGCTTTGCATCCTCATTTAAGGTTGCAATGTGTAAATCCGGATTAAAGATCTCGATATTCGCATCTGCTTTGATATCTTTTGCGCAGATTTCACAAGGTCCCTTCGCATCAATGTAGACTGTCTGCGGGCCGTCCCCATGCAGCTTAACGATCAGCTGTTTTATGTTTAAGACAATCTCTGTAACATCTTCTTTTACGCCGGGAATACTGGAAAACTCGTGGAGCACACCGTCAATCTTTATCGATGTAACAGCCGCACCTGGCAAAGAGGAAAGCATAATTCTACGCATAGAGTTTCCAAGGGTCGTACCATAACCTCTTTCCAGCGGTTCCAGTACAAATTTGCCATAGAATTTGTCTTCTGCAGATCCGATACACTCTACTCTCGGCTTTTCGATTTCTATCATGATTATATACCCCCTTCTGAATTAAATGTAAACTGCGAGGGCTATGCTTATTTAGAGTACAACTCAACAATAAGCGTTTCCTGAATTGGCAAATCAATATCTTCACGAGATGCTAGGGTTGTTACCTTTGCTACATGATTCTCACGGTCAAGTTCCAGCCACTTCGGAATTACCTTTGAAGCGGTATTTTCAAATACTGCCTTCATCTTAGGCATATCCTTGCTCTTTTCAGCCACTGCAATCACATCGCCCTCTTTTACGAGGAAGGACGGAATGTTAACTCTGCGGCCATTTACAGTAAAGTGACCATGTGTTACAAGCTGACGTGCTTCCGGACGAGAAAGAGCAAAACCAAGACGGTATACAACGTTATCTAATCTGCTTTCCAGAATCTGCAAAAGATTTTCGCCCGTTACACCGTGCTTTTTGCTTGCCATTTCATAATACTTGGCAAACTGGCTTTCCAGTACGCCGTAATATCTCTTTGCTTTCTGTTTTTCACGAAGCTGCAGACCATATTCAGACTGCTTTTTACGCCCTTGTCCATGCTGACCGGGTGCATAGCTTCTTCTGCCTACTGCACACTTATCTGTGTAGCAACGATCGCCCTTTAAAAATAACTTAAGGCCTTCTCTGCGGCACAGTCTGCAAACAGAACCTGTATATCTAGCCATAGTATTTCACCTCCAAATCAAACTCTTCTACGCTTCGGCGGACGGCATCCGTTATGGGGAATGGGTGTTACGTCCTTAATCATGCTGACCTCAAGGCCTGCTGCCTGCAAAGCACGAATTGCTGCTTCGCGACCGGCACCCGGACCTTTCACGTATACTTCTACGCTCTTCAGGCCATGCTCCATAGCAGCTTTTGCAGCGGTTTCTGCTGCTGTCTGTGCTGCAAAGGGCGTGCTCTTTCTGGAACCGCGGAAGCCCAAACCACCGGCGCTTGCCCAAGAAAGAGCGTTTCCGGCTGTGTCTGTGATGGTAACAATTGTATTGTTAAAGGAAGAACGAATGTGTGCAGCGCCGCGCTCAATATTTTTGCGTTCACGCTTTTTTCTGGTCGTTCTCTTTATAGCTGTTTTCGCCATTTGACCCTACCTCCTACTTCTTCTTGTTTGCGATCGTGCGCTTCGGTCCTTTTCTTGTGCGCGCGTTTGTCTTTGTTCTCTGTCCGCGAACAGGCAGACCTTTTCTATGTCTTGTACCACGATAGCATCCGATTTCCACCAAACGCTTGATGTCCAGAGCTACGCTACGGCGAAGGTCGCCTTCCACCTTATAATTTTTATCGATTAGGTCTCTGAGCTTAATGACCTCTTCTTCTGTCAAATCCTTGACGCGAGTATCAGGATTAATCCCTGTCTCTTCAAGAATCTTATTTGCACTGGTTCTGCCTATACCGAAAATATATGTGAGCCCGATTTCTACTCTCTTCTCTCTCGGCAGGTCAACACCGGCTATTCTGGCCATACTTACACCTCCTCTTAATTAACCTTGCTTCTGTTTATGCTTTGGATTCTCACAGATTACCATTACTTTGCCTTTTCTCTTGATAATCTTACATTTTTCACAAATCTGTTTTACCGAGGGTCTGACCTTCATTACGATACCTCCTCTATTACTTTGCTCTCCAAATTATCCTGCCCTTGGTCAAATCATAGGGGGATAATTCCACTGTAACCTTATCGCCCGGAAGAATACGAATAAAATTCATTCTGAGCTTGCCCGATATATGCGCGAGTATTTGATGACCGTTTTGCAACTCCACCTGAAACATCGCGTTAGGTAACGACTCTAAAACCGTACCCTCCATTTCCAGAACATCATCCTTTGCCAAGTTTGCAACCTCCTTCAAAGCTCGACTGATTGATTTCTTCGTGATACGCCGCAATAACCTTTCTGACTTCAGAATTGGTAAGGCGTTCACCCAGTGCAATTTTTTTCTTAAGAGCCTCCGCCTTGTAGCCGACGGATTGAATATGTTTTTGCTTTTTCTTTTTTGGCTTGTCGCACTTTCGTACCTTCCCATCAACCAAATAGCAAAACATGCCCTCAAGACCTACAACCACAAACACTCTGTCTTTATCTCTGCCGGCAATCGAATACACCAAACTGCCTGCGTCAATATCCAAAATAAATCACCTCTGCAATTTCCTGGGACTGATTGTCAGAATCTCAGCCTCATTATCGGTTATGGCCACAGTGTTTTCATAATGCGCTGCCCATCTGCCATCGCATGTTTTGACTGTCCAACCGTCCTCCAATTGCTTAACCTTTGGCGAACCGGCCGTAATCATTGGTTCAATAGCAATTGTCATCCCTCTTCGCAATCGAATGCCGCGACCGGCCTCCCCATAATTGGGTACATCCGGATCTTCATGCAGAGATTTTCCAATGCCATGCCCAACGAGTTCACGAACCACACCGTATCCATTTCCCTCTGCCTTTTTCTGCACTGCTGCTGAAATATCCCCAATCCGGTTTCCGTCAACAGCAAATTTTAAAGCATCAAAGAAGCATTCTTCTGCTGTATCTATCAGCTTCTGTGCTTCCGGGGAAATCTTCCCTACGGGAAAGGTCCTCGCAGCGTCCCCATGAAATCCGTCTAATAAAACACCAATATCTATACTAATAATATCGCCTTCGTATAAAACCGTGCAATCCGGGATCCCATGAACGACAACTTCATTTAAAGATGTGCAAATGGATTTGGGATAGCCCCTATAATTTTTAAAGGATGCTTTTCCACCGTGCTTGTGAATAAAACGCTCTGCCATGCTGTCTAACTCCAGAGTTGTAATTCCAGGCTTTATATTTCTGCCCAGAAACATAAGCGTTGCTTCCGTCAGTCTGCCTGCATGCCGCATGGCCTCAAGCTCATGACTGTCCTTAACCCAAATCATTATTCCACCTCGAGTGCAGCCTGCACTGCGGCTGCGGTCTCCTCTACACCGCCTTCGCTCAGGATATTAATGAGCTTGCCTGCTTTCTCATAGTAAGCAATCAGGGGTTCTGTTTGCTCATGATACACAGCTAAACGCTTTAAAATGGTTTCCTCCGCATCATCCGGACGGATGGAAAGCGTTTCTCCGCACGCGTCGCACACACCTTTTTTTGCGGGCGGGTTGAACGTTTCATGATACGTGGCACCACAAGTCGCGCAGACTCTTCTGCCGCCTAAACGCTTAACAATCTCATCATCACCAACAGCGATATTTAAAACCGTGTAGGGTTCTATCTGCATTTCGTCCAGCTTCTGTGCCTGCGGAATTGTACGCGGAATACCATCTAAAATAAATCCTTTTGCACAATCCGGCTTACTTAAGCGACTTTCAACAATCGACATAATAATGCTATCAGGCACAAGCTGTCCTTCGTCAATATACTTTTTTGTCTGCTTCCCCAGCTCGCTTCCATCCCGAATCTCTGCACGAATCATCGCGCCAGTAGAAATTGTCGGAATATTATAACGTGCTGCCAAGCGCTCGGCCTGGGTGCCTTTACCGGCACCCGGAGGCCCTAATAAAATAATTCTCATTCTATCATCACACACTTTCTGCGCTTACTCTAAGAATCCTTTGTAATGACGCATAAGCATCTGAGATTCCAACTGCTTTACTGTTTCCAGTGCAACACCAACTACGATGAGAAGCGATGTACCTCCAATGCTGATGGAAGAAAGCTTCGAGTCAATGAGAGCAAGGATGATCGGCAGTATAGCAATTATTCCTAAGAAAAATGCACCAACCAAAGTAATTCTTGACAAAACCTTCGCAATAAAATCACTTGTGGGCTTGCCGGGACGAATACCCGGAATAAAACCACCATTTTTCTTCATGTTATTTGCTACTTCAATCGGATTAAAGGTAATCGCAGTATAAAAGTAGGTAAATGCAACAATCAGAATAAAGTAAATTAATGCATACCAGACATTGTCTTGCCTAAAGAAACGCAAAATCCAACCGGCAAAGCCACTTGTTGCATTCGGACTTACCAAAGACACGATTGTGCTTGGGAAAGCCAAAAGGCTCATGGCAAAGATAATTGGAATAACGCCAGCCATTGTCACCTTAATCGGAATATGCGTAGACTGACCGCCGTACATTTTCCGACCGACAACGCGCTTTGCATACTGTACAGGAATTCTTCTTTCGCCCTCATTGAAGAGAACCACAAAGGCTATCACCAAAATTGCAAAAGCGAGAATCAGGATAATCGCAAGGTAATTCTTGGAATCTCCTCCTGTAAATGTCTTCCAAACGGAAACGGCCATAGAAGGAATACGAGAAACGATACCGGCAAAAATCAGCATAGAAATGCCATTGCCAATCCCTTTTTCTGTAATCTCTTCACCCAGCCACATAAGGAAGGCGGTACCGGCCGTAAAGCTGAGTGTAATGACAAAGAAGGTAAATACACCGGGCTGCATAACTGCATTTGCGCTTTTAAGCCCAATATAAAGACCCGTTGCCTGAATAAATGCGAGTGCAACAGACAAGTATCTTGTAATTTTGCTGATTTTCTTTCTGCCCTCTTCTCCTTCTTTGCTCAACCGCTCCAGCGCAGGAATTGCAACTGTTAAGAGCTGAATAATAATGGAGGAGTTAATGTACGGGGAAATACTCATTGCAAAAATAGTCGCTTGACTAAATGCACCACCAGAGAACATATCCATAATATTAAATATGGTGTTGCCCCCTGTTTTTACCCATTCACTCAGTACGGAGCTGTCCAGCCACGGTACCGGTATAACGGAACCAAAACGAAAAACTACCAGAAGTAATAACGTGTAAAGCATTTTCTTGCGTAGCTCAGGAATGCCCCAAGCATTCTTCAGAATCTTAAACACTTATATCACCTCTGCCTTTCCACCTGCCGCTTGGATTTTTTCTGCAGCTGTTTTAGAGAATCTGGCAGCTTTTACGGTAAGTTTTTTTGTAAGATCTCCGCGACCCAGGATTACAACACCATCAAGCACCTTGCTGATAATGCCCTTCTCACATAATGCTTCTGCTGTAACCTCTGCGCCGTTTTCAAACTTTTCCAAAGCAGAAACGTTTATGGATACATATTCTTTTGCAAATATGTTGGTAAAGCCTCTCTTCGGCAAACGTCTGTATAAAGGCATCTGACCGCCTTCAAAGCCAGGACGTACACCACCGCCAGAACGGGCATTTTGCCCTTTATGGCCTCTACCTGCTGTTTTACCATTACCGGTACCGGCACCTCTTCCCTTGCGCTTTGCAACGGTTTTGCTGCCCGGTGCGGGACTAAGCTCATACAGCTTCATAATGCAAACACCTCCTTCAAATTAAGCTTCTTCTACCGTCAGTAAATGAGAAACCTTGTTTATCATGCCTCTGATCTGAGGCGTATCCGTATGCTCTTTCACATCACGGATTTTCTTTAATCCAAGTGCTTCCACTGTTGCAATCTGATCCTTCTTGCAACCAATCACACTTTTCTTTAATGTAACCTTGAGTTTAGCCAATGTAAACCCTCCTTTACTTACAGTTCTTCAATGGTTTTGCCACGCAGACGAGCAACATCTGCAGCAAATTTCATGTTTTTGAGCCCCGCGATTGTTGCATCAACAACATTTTTTGCATTGTTGCTGCGAAGAGACTTTGTACGAACATTTTTAACACCTGCAAGCTCCATAACCGCACGAACCGGTCCGCCTGCAATAACGCCGGTACCTTCAACAGCCGGTTTAATCAAAACGCGGCCAGCACCAAATTCGCCAATAATTTCATGGGGAACCGTGCCGTCTACGAGAGGCACAGAAACCATGTTCTTCTTTGCATCCTCAATTCCCTTGCGGATAGCATCCGGAATTTCAGCAGCTTTACCAAGACCACTACCTACATGTCCGTTCTCGTCACCGACAACAACCAGTGCTGTAAATCGAAAGTTTCTACCGCCCTTTACAACCTTTGCAACACGATTCAGGCAAACAACTTTTTCTTTAATATCTAATTCTGTGGGATCAATTCTATCTGCCATACTATCCCTCCTCTTAAAATTCCAGTCCGCCTTCGCGAGCACCTTCAGCCAGTGCTGCGACACGTCCATGATAAATATAACCGCCACGGTCAAAAACGACCGCCTTAATTCCTTTTTCTACTGCATGCTTTGCAACAAGCTTGCCAACTTCACGTGCAGCATCTACGTTGCCGCCGTAGCCCTCAAATTCCTTATCCAGTGAGGAGGCTGCGGCCAGTGTTACGCCCTTCTCGTCATCGATTATCTGGGCGTAAATATGATTAAGGCTTCTGAAAACGTTTAAACGCGGACGCTGTGCCGTACCAACAATGTGACGGCGCATACGGCTATGGCGCTTTACTCTTGCCTTATTGCTGGATGCTTTGTTAATCATCTTATACCGCTCCTCTCTTAACCTTTGGCTTTACCGGCCTTACCCTCCTTGCGGCGGATATGCTCAGTAGCATACTTAATACCCTTGCCCTTATACGGCTCCGGCAATCTCTTTTCTCGAATGTTTGCAGCAATATGACCTACCAGCTGCTTATCTGCGCCGCGAACAATTACTTTGTTCGGTGTAGGCACTTCAATTTCAATACCATCTACCGGGTCCATTTCAACAGGATGGGAATAACCAAGGTTTAAAACGAGTTTCTTCCCCTGCATCTGTGCTCTGTAACCAACACCGTTGATTTCAAGTTCCTTCTGAAAACCCTCTGTTACGCCTGTTACCATATTCGCGAGAAGTGAACGCGTAAGGCCATGTAATGCCTTATGCTTCTTCTGCTCCGAAGGACGAATGATGCTGATTACGCCATCATTCATTTCAATCTTCATTTCAGGATGTAACGCCTGCGTAAGCGTTCCTTTCGGACCCTTTACTGTAACCTCGTTGTCAGCACCGACCTTAACGTCTACTCCCTGAGGTACAGTAATAGGCATTCTCCCTATTCTTGACATTGCGTTTCACCACCATTTCTTTAATTTACCAAATAAACGCCAATACTTCTCCACCAATGTGTTGTGCACGGGCCTTTTTATCCGTCATTATACCCTTTGATGTAGAGATAATGGCGATGCCGAGCCCCTTTAGTACACGGGGAAGCTCATCGTAACCTGCATATACGCGCAATCCGGGCTTAGAAATTCTCTTTAATCCGGAAAGAACTCTTTCCTTATTTGCACCATACTTTAAGGTTACTCGGATAATACCTTGTTTATCATCATCTATGATTTGATATCCCTTAATGTAGCCTTCTTCATTCAATATATCGGCAATTGCCTTCTTCATATTGGATGCGGGGATATCGACAGTTTCGTGTCTTGCAGAGTTTGCATTTCTGATACGTGTCAGCATATCTGCAATGGGATCTGTCAATTGCATTGTACTACCTCCTTTTCCGTAGCTTTCATATTACCAGCTTGCCTTTTTAACACCGGGGATCTGACCTTTGTACGCCATTTCCCTGAAACAAATACGGCAAATACCGAACTTTCTCAGGTAAGCGTGGGGTCTTCCGCATATTCTGCAACGTGTATAAGCACGAGTTGAAAACTTTGGCTCACGCTGCTGCTTTAAAATCATGGATTTCTTCGCCATCTTTTTGTTCCCTCCCCTCAGTTCTTAGCAAACGGAGCACCCATGAGCGATAAAAACTCACGTGCCTCCTCATCAGTTTTGGCGGTAGTGACAAATATAATATCCATACCCCTTACCTTATCTATCTGATCATACTCTATTTCCGGGAAAATCAACTGTTCCTTAATACCCATGGTGTAGTTGCCTCTGCCATCGAAGGAATTCGGGTTGATTCCTCTGAAATCACGAACGCGCGGCAAAGCCGTGTTAAAAAGTCTGTCAATAAACTCATACATTTTCTCACTTCTGAGTGTTACCTTACAGCCTATGTTCATGCCCTGTCTTAACTTAAAGTTTGCAACAGATTTCTTTGCCTTTGTGACAACAGCCTTTTGACCAGTGATTTTTGCTAAATCTCCACAAGCAGCCTCCACTGCCTTCGGATTTTCCTTTGCTTCACCAAGACCGATGTTGATAACGACCTTTTCAAGGCGCGGAATCTGCATAACGCTTTTGTAAGAAAACTTGCTCATTAAAGCCGGAGCAACTTCACTTTTATACTTTTCTTTCATTCTAGACATTTGGATTCCCTCCTTTCATTAGTCGTTAAAGGTTTCGTTGCAGTGCTTGCAAACTCTTACCTTTTTGCCATCTTCTAAAACTTTTCTGCCAATTCGTGTAGGCTTATTGCACTTTGAGCAAATGTGCATTACCTTAGAAGCATCAATGGCAGCTTCCTTCTTGATAATGCCGCCTGTTTCACCCTGCTTGCGGGGTTTTGAATGCTTGCTAACAATGCCAATGCCCTCAACAACAACCTTGCCTGCAGAGGGGAACACATCTAAAACCTTACCGGTCTTATTCTTGTCCACACCGGATATAACCTTAACCATGTCGTCCTTTTTTATATGCATTTTACGCATTCCTGCCACCTCCTTAAAGTACTTCCGGCGCCAAGGATATAATCTTCATATAATCCTTGTCGCGGAGTTCACGGGCAACCGGACCAAAAATACGCGTACCTCTGGGATTCTTATCCTCTCTAATAATAACGGCCGCATTTTCATCAAACCGAATATAGCTACCATCAGGTCTTCTCATACCCTTAACAGTACGAACCACAACGGCCTTTACAACCTCGCCCTTTTTAACAACCCCGCCGGGCGTTGCTTTTTTAACTGAAGCTACGATTACATCGCCGACGTTAGCATATCTTTTCAGTGAACCGCCGAGACAACGGATGCACATGATTTCTTTTGCACCAGTGTTGTCGGCCACCTTAAGCAGCGACTGCTGTTGTATCATTTCCGTTCACTCCTTCCGATTAAATTATCTAGCCTTCTCAACAATTTCAACCAATCTCCAGCGCTTATCACGGCTCAGAGGTCTGGTTTCCATAACCTTTACCTTATCCCCGATACCGCAGATGTTATTTTCATCATGCGCTTTGAGTTTGTATGTCCTCTTAACAATCTTACCATAAAGCGGATGCTTTACGTGATTCTGAATTGCAACAACAATCGTTTTATCCATCTTGTCGCTGACAACAATACCTATTCTAACCTTACGCGTATTTCTTTCAGCCATTTCGCTTCCTCCTTTCATTAAACGGTTTCCTTAAGCTCTTGCTCTTTCAGTACCGTCTTAATCCTTGCAATCGTCTTTTTCACTTCTACGATACGCATCGGATTATCGAGCTGATTGGTAGCGTGCTGAAAACGTAAGTTAAAAAGCTCTTTTTTAAGGTCCTGCAGTTTTGTCTGCAATTCCTCTGCTTTTAAATCGCGGATTTCATTAACTTTCACTCGAATCACCCTCCGTTTCCTGGGACTCGCGGACGAGAAACTTGCACTTTACGGGAAGCTTATGTGCAGCAAGACGCATTGCTTCGCGTGCTGTTTCTTCGCTTACGCCGCCGATTTCAAATAAAACTCTTCCGGGCTTTACAACGGCCACCCAGTATTCAGGTGAACCCTTACCACTACCCATACGGGTTTCAGCTGGTTTTTCTGTAACCGGCTTATCCGGGAAAATCTTAATCCAAACCTGACCGCCTCTCTTAATATAACGTGTCATAGCAACACGAGCGGCCTCAATCTGGTTGGAGGTAATCCATGCCGGTTCCAGTGCCTGCAGGGCGAAATCGCCGTATGCAATTTGGTTACCGCGGGTAGCAACACCTTTCATTCTACCACGCATAACTCTTCTGTATTTTACTCTTTTAGGCATTAACATTTTTTTTGCCTCCCTCCGTCTTGGGTGCCTTTTTTGCTTCCGGAAGCACCTCACCTTTGTAAATCCAGACTTTTACGCCGATTTTACCATAGGTGGTGTCTGCCTCATAGAAACCATAATCAATATCTGCACGAAGTGTCTGCAGAGGAATTGTTCCTTCATGATAGTGCTCAGTACGTGCAATTTCAGCGCCGCCCAAACGACCGGAACAAGAAGTTTTAATACCCTTTACGCCAAGACGCATTGCTCTCTGCATAGAAGATTTCATCGCTCTTCTGAAAGAAGTTCTCTTTTCGAGCTGTGCAGCAATATTCTCAGCAACGAGTTGTGCATCTGCATCTGCATTCTTAACTTCAACGATGTTAATGTTAACACTTTTGCCGATTAAGGCTTCCAGCTGACCTTTCAGTTTATCGATGTCAGCACCATTCTTACCGATTACAATACCGGGTTTTGCAGCATGAATAAAGATTCTGACTTTGTTGGAATCCTTTTCAATTTCGATGCGCGGAATACCGGCTGCAAACAGTTTTTTCTTAATAAAGTTTCTGATTTTCGTGTCTTCTATCAGGTAATCAGCGAAAGAACGGTCATCCGCGAACCAACGCGAATCCCAATCTTTGATTACGCCAACCCTAAGACCGTGGGGATGTACTTTCTGACCCATGCTCTCGCCTCCTTTACTCTTTCTCTGAAACCACTAATGTAATGTGGCTCGTTCTCTTTCTAATTCTGAACGCTCTACCCTTTGCTCTCGGCTGTATACGCTTTAAGGTAGGCCCTTCATTTGCATACGCTTCTGAAACATACAGCTTATCGGCACTTAAACCAAAGTTGTTTTCAGCATTGGCTATGGCAGAGTTGAGAAGCTTAATTAAAAGTTCGCTGGCTGCCTTGGGTGTATTGTTCAGAATACCCACCGCCGTACCGACGGGTTTATTTCTGATAAGATCAATAACAAGCTTTACTTTACGGGGAGAAATTCTCGCATACCGTAAGGTTGCACTTGCAGATGTTCTTGCATCCATATATAACCCTTTCCTTTCGCTAATTATTTACCGGTTGTTTTGGACCCGGCATGACCCTTATACGTTCTGGTCGGTGCAAACTCGCCAAGCTTATGCCCAACCATATCCTCTGTTAAATAAATGGGTACATGCTTGCGGCCGTCATGCACAGCAATTGTATGACCTACCATTTCCGGGAATATTGTAGAACTTCTTGACCATGTCTTCAGAACCTTCTTGTCGCCGCTGTTGTTCATTTCAATCACACGTGCAAGCAAACGCTCTTGAACGAACGGTCCTTTTTTTAGCGATCTACTCATCGAATTATCCTCCTCTCAACCAGACTATCTCTGATTCCGGCGTTTTACAATGAACTTATTGGACTCTTTGTTCTTCTTTCTGGTCTTGAGTCCCAGTGCCGGCTTGCCCCAAGGTGTAACAGGACTCGGCATACCAATCGGAGATTTACCTTCACCACCACCATGCGGGTGATCGTTCGGGTTCATAACAACACCGCGGACAGTAGGACGAATGCCCATGTGACGCTTACGGCCTGCTTTACCGATTGAAATATTCTCATGCTCCAGATTACCGACCTGACCGATGGTTGCCATGCAATCCATACGAACCATTCTTACCTCGCCAGAGGGAAGACGAACCTGCGCATACTTACCTTCCTTTGCCATCAGCTGAGCGCTGTTGCCAGCACTTCTTACCAGCTGACCACCTTTACCGGGTGCCAATTCAATGTTATGAATCAGCGTACCAACGGGAATAGAGCTAATGGGCAATGCGTTGCCTGGTTTAATGTCCGCAGTGGCGCTGGAAATAACCACATCCCCATCTGTAAGACCTAACGGTGCAAGGATGTATCTCTTTTCGCCGTCCTCATACTGCACGAGAGCAATATTGGCACTTCTGTTCGGATCGTATTCGATACCGATGACTGTTGCGGGCATATCAAATTTGTTACGCTTAAAATCAATGATTCTGTATTTCTGTCTGTTTCCGCCGCCGCGATGACGAACGGTGATTCTGCCGTATGAATTTCTGCCGGCATGCTTCTTCTGCGGTTCAAGCAGTGAACGCTCCGGTGTGGTCTTTGTTACTTCATCAAAGGCAGATACCGTCATAAATCTACGCGCCGGAGAAGTTGGTTTATACTTTTTAACTGCCATATTCAATCCCTCCTAGCTAATTATGCAAGACCATCAAAGAACTCAATTGTCTTGCTGCCTTCTGCGAGCTTAACGACGGCCTTTTTCCAGCTGGCTCTTCTGCCTTCGTTTGCGCCCATACGCTTTACCTTACCAAGCATATTCATGGTGGAAACCTTTTCAACCTTCACACCCGGAAAAATTTCCTCAACTGCTTTTTTGATTTCAATTTTGTTTACGTTGCGTGCAACCTCAAAGGTGTACTTTCTGTCTGCAAGCTGATCCATACTGTTTTCCGTAATGATCGGACGAATGATAATATCATGTATGTTTTTCATAACTATGCGTAAACCTCCTCCAATTTTTCGACGGCGTTTTGCGCAATAATCAACTTGCCGGCCTTCATGATTTCATATACGTTTAACATTCCCACATAGGAAATCTCAACACCATATATGTTTCTTGCGGACAAATAGAGGTTGTCGTTCTTATCACAAGTAACGATGAGAGCTCTTCCCTCCACACCAAGATCTTTCAGCATGTTTACGACACTCTTTGTCTTAACATCCGCAAGCTCCAGCTTGTCTATCACGACAATTTCGTTGTCAAGCACTTTTGCACTGAGCGCAGAACGCATGGCAACTGCTTTAACCTTTTTGTTTACAGAGAAACCATAATCTCTGGGCTTCGGCGCAAAAATGATACCGCCTTTAATCCACTGTGCGGCACGCGTGCTACCCTGTCTTGCACGGCCTGTGCCCTTTTGTCTGAAAGGCTTTGCGCCGCCGCCGGAAACTTCCGAGCGCGTCTTTGCACTCTGCGTACCTTGTCTTTGTTTTGCAAGATAGTTGACAACCACAGTGTGCAGAACAGTTTTGTTGATTTCCTGTCCAAAAACCTTATCAGACAAAACAATTTCGCCCGCACGGCTGCCATCCATTTTATATACATCTGTTTTAGGCATGTTAAATCCTCCTTCCTCGATAATCCATTATTTCTTTACTGTATCCTTAACTGCAACAATGCCGCCGCGGGGGCCAGGCACTGCGCCCTTAACGAGAAGGAGATTTCTTTCGGAATCCACCTTCACAATATCTAAGTTCTGCACTGTTACGCGGTCAACACCCATGTGGCCAGGAAGCTTTTTGCCCTTCATAACCTTTGACGGTGTGGAGCAAGCACCCATAGAACCAGGGCCGCGATGATACTTGGAACCGTGAGCCATAGGGCCGCGGTGTGTGCCAAAGCGCTTTACTGTACCAGCATACCCTTTACCTTTAGATGTACCTGTCACATCGATCTTATCGCCTTCGGCGAAGACTTCGACACTAACAACATCCCCGGTATTCATGTCTGCCGCATTGTCCAGTCTGAATTCCTTCAGGTAACGCTTAGCAGAAACGCCTGCTTTGTCAAAGTGGCCTTTTTCCGGCTTAGTGACTTTCGATTCCTTCTTATCAACGAAACCGAGTTGTACTGCCGCATAACCATCAGTTTCCACTGTCTTCTTCTGTGTCACCGTGCAAGGGCCTGCTTCAATCACTGTTACAGGAACCAAGCGACCTTCCGGTGTGAAAAACTGAGTCATGCCGATTTTCTTACCAATAATTGCCTTGTTCATTACGAATCCTCCTTATGGTTATTGGTTGACATATGCCAACATTTACCGTGCGTCCTTACCGACAAGCTTGATTTCAATGCTTACGCCGGCGGGCACATCAAGACGACCTAATGCTTCCACAGTCTTGTTTGTGGGGTACAGGATATCAATGAGTCTTTTGTGTGTGCGCATTTCGAACTGCTCACGGGAATCCTTGTACTTGTGTACCGCTCTGAGAATGGTGATAACCTCTTTCTCAGTGGGGAGCGGTACCGGGCCGGAAACAGTAGAACCTGTACGCTTTGCAGTTTCTACAATCTTTTCCGCTGCCTGATCGATGAGCGCATGCTCATACGCTTTCAAGCGAATCCTGATTTTCTGTTTTGCTGCCATAATCTCGCCTCCTAATAATATTCTGCCGATCTAAAGACCGAGCGGCTTTGCCGTAATTCCATGCCGACGAGAAAAACCGTACACTATGCCGGGCGTTCCGTCCCTTTGCATACAATAACCCGGATGCATAGGCATATCCGGGCACAGATAAGCACAGAGCATAACACTCCTTACTTAGTGTACAGTGACTGTCGCCCAATTTCAAGAATCGGACATTCTCCACGGAAAAACCCGGCGCACGGCCGGCAACCTCCCATTTCATCGTATGCCATGTCACAGCACATGATACTATATCACAATTTTTCCCATATTGCAAGCTTTTTTTGAATATTTTTATTATTTTTTTATTTGCCAATTTTTTTGTTAAAGCATATCGGGCAATTGCTCTGTTTTTATATAAGGAAGGAGCCGTAGTAAAATGATGATTAAAATCTTTTGGCTACGGCCCCTTTTGGGGCTGGAGAAAAATAGTGCAGAATGGACAAACTGCGCCAAAGCCGCAGGCTTTGGGTCCCCGAAGGCGTACATAGGTACGTCGAGAGGCGCAGTTTGTTCATAGCATAAAGTATTTTATTTTAAGAAATGCCATGGTTTAGCGAATTTCCACCCTAACTTTTTGACTCTTATAAGGCGTATCCGCATATTCTCAAGAATAGTATGCGTTATGCGGTCTGTGCATTTTGCTACGGCCCCTTGGGGCTGGAGAAAAATAGTGCAGAATGGACAAACTGCGCCAAAGCCGCAGGCTTTGGTTCCCCGAAGGCGTACACAGGTACGTCGAGAGG
>JAQXGO010000103.1 GCA_029006755.1 Clostridia bacterium
ATCTCCACATAGAAATTAATGTCATCTAAACCATTCGGCTCTTCCAAAACAAAAATCCTATCTTACGATAGGATTTTTGTTTTGGATTATTGATAAAGAAAGGATTTTTGTAATGAATAATGAATCTTTCTTGCAAAAGCAATTTATTTATGATAAAGTAATAGAAAATATAAATAGCTTTAATTGCAACCATAAAACAGAAAGGAATTGTTTGTAATGGCAGATAAGAAAAAATGGTACATTGTAGATGGCTACAGACCATCACCGACACCCGATCCGCATGCAAATTATAGAGGACATGAAAGCATTATGATTTTGAACACGAATGATGTGGATGCACATGTAAGAATTAGTGTTTATTTTGAGGATAAAGACCCGGTTGAAAATATCCCCTACGTTGTTCCGGCAAAACGAGTACGTTGCTTCACTACCGACGACAAAGAAGCTCTTTGCGGTCTTGAACTTGGAATAGGAGAGCAGTACTCCATGGAATTTGACTGTGATGTTGATATTATTGTGCAGTATGGCAGACTTGATGTCCAGCAGCCTAATATGGCTTACATGGCGCTAATAGCTCATAATATCTAATGCGGTATCTTGAACGGCTTGTATCTGTTTCGTCCATGATATCCAAAAAGAAGCCGTAGCAAAATGATTTTTAAAAAATCTGTTTGCTACGGCTTTATTGTTCTAAATATGCAAGACCAGCTTGGCAATGGAGAAATAAACCATCAACGCACAGGCATCCACCATCGTGGTAATAAGCGGTGACGCCATGATTGCGGGATCCAGCCGCAGTTGCTTTGCCGCAATCGGCAGTAGACAGCCAACAGATTTTGCAATCATTACAGTGATAAAAAGACTCATGCTGACCGCAACGGCAAGCAGCAAGTTATGATCATATATAAGCCATGTTCGAATGATATTGATAAGTGCCAAAACCAAGCCGACTAACATGGCAACACGAATTTCCTTCCACCAGACCTTTAAGAAATCCTTTCCGCGGATTTCACCCAGCGCAAGTCCACGAATCACCAGCGTTGAGGCCTGGGCGCCACAGTTTCCGCCGGTATCCATCAGCATGGGCAAGAATGTGACTAAACTTGGTAAAACTTGAAAAGCTGTTTCAAATTTCGCTAATATAGCGCCGGAGAAAGTAGCAGAAAGCATCAAAAGCATCAACCAGACAACGCGATGCTTTGCATGAGAAAATACGCTGGTTTTCAAATATGGTGCTTCCGATGGCGTTACAGCGGCCATGATTTCAAAGTCCTCGGTGTTCTCCTGCTGCAGAACCTCCACTGCATCATCAATTGTAATGATGCCGACAAGCCGCCTTTCTTTATCCACAACCGGCAAAGAAAGAAAATCATATTTCTGGAACAGGCCAGCAATTTCCTCTTTATCGTCGTCCGTGGAAACAAAAATAACCTTCGTATCCATAATGTCCCCCACCAAGGCGGCACTATCGCTCAAAAGAAGATCTTTCACAGTGACAATGCCCTCCAATTTACGGCGGTCATCCATAACATAGCAGGTGTAAATGGTTTCCTTATCCGGGCCTGTTTTGCGAATGGTGGAAAAGGCATCGGCAACTGTCATCTCTTTTTTGAGCCCTACAAATTCAATTGTCATCAGGCTGCCGGCAGAGTCCTCCTTATATTGCAGAAAGCGATTAATCAGGGCGCGCGTTTCATGATTTGTATTCGAAAGCACACGGCGCACTACATTGGCAGGCATTTCTTCAATAAAGTCAACCGCATCATCAATAAACAAATCCTGTACGATGCCGGAAAGTTCAACATCTGTAATGCCTTCCACGATGCGCTTTTGGATTTCCTTAGACATATAACTAAAAACGTCCGCCGCCTTTTCTTTAGGCAAAAGGCGGAAAACGACGACCGCATCTGCCTCATCCAAGGATTCAAAGAGTTCCGCAACGTCAACAATATTTGCATCTGCAAGCATTGCCCGTACTGCGGAAAATTGACGGTTTCCAACGAGTTCTAATATTTTTTCCAACATAAAAAAGACCTCCATAGCAAGAATAGACTATGCATCATGATGCCATAGCCATGCAACGGACAGTCTTTTAGAGAAGGATTGTGCGGACTGCCCGTTTTGTAAAAATCAAACTACATAATCGACCGGGATATGCGTCCACACGCCCACTTCCTTTCATTTTATAATCATGAACAGTATACCATAAAATTATACGTTTGTAAATGGTTAATCCAAAATTTAAGGCAGTTTTTTCCTGTGCTCATAGTTCTACCTATACGCACTATACAATAAAATGCTGCTACAAAGAATCATTCTTTGTAGCAGCAAACAAAAACTTTATTCCTGGGCTGTTTCTTCTGCAGATGCTTCCGGTGCTGCTTCTTCTGCGGGCACTTCCGGAGCCGCTTCTTCCGGCAATAGTGCACGGATGCTAAGCGCAACCTTTTTGGTTTCCCAATTGATATCCGTAATCATTGCATCTACAGTCTGGCCTACTGTCAAAACGTCAGCCGGCTTACCAATACGCTTGTTTGCAATCTGCGAAATGTGAATCAAGCCGTCAATGCCGGGAATGATTTCCGCAAATGCACCAAACTGTACCAGGCGAACAATTTTAACCTGCACTACATCGTCTACATGCAATTTTGCTTTTGCAATTTCCCAAGGATTATCTTCGGGCTTTCTGTAACCCAAGGAAATCTTGCCGGTTTCACGATTTGCTTCCAAAACGGTGACCTGAATTGTATCTCCAACCGATACAACCTCAGCCGGGTTCTTGATGTGATTCCAAGACAGCTCGGAAATGTGTACAAGACCATCGATGCCACCAATATCTACAAAAGCACCAAAGCTTGTCAACGTCTTAACAACACCGGTGAATTCTCTTTCACCAGCATCATACTTGTCCCAAAACTCCTTCAATGCTTGTTCCTTCTTCTCCATAAGAATTGCCTTGACGGAGCCGACAATCTTGCGGCGCGCCTTATTAATGTCAATGATACGAATCGGCACAGTGCGACCGACCAAAACTTTGAGATCGCTCAGGTATCTGTCATTTGCCTGTGATGCAGGTATAAATACGCGAACGCCATTTGTCAGCGCAATGACACCGCCATTCACAACTTCAATGATTTTGCCCTCTAAATCTGTACCGTTTTCAAATGCTTCGTTTACAACTTTCCAACCCTTAATTGCTGCCAGTTTTTTGATAGAAAGGCCGACGGTTCCTTCCAAATCGCTGACACGATACACATAAACCTCTACCTCGTCTCCTACCTTGACAACATCTTCAGGATTGCCATCAGCACCGGTAGTCACCTCACTGGCATCGATAACACCATCAGATTTATAGCCGAGGTCTACATAAATCTCTGTGGGCGTAATTCCAATAACCTTACCCTTGACAATGTCACCCGTCGATAAAGTTACCAGTGAATTTTTAAGTTCCTCCTCAAAGCTGACGTCCCCTTTTTGAATGTTCTCTTCCATTGTGTACAAAACCTCCTTAATTATCCAGTACGGCACCGAAGCGCCGGCTGTTACTCCAATGTTGCCATGCAGTTCCTTTGCCAACCGGCGAAATTCATCGGCGTCCTCCACATGGTAAACCACAGGACAACAACCTTTGCATATTTCGCAGAGCTTGGCCGTATTAGAACTTTTTTTATCGCCTATCACGACCATAGCATCCGATTCGGCAGCAATTTTTGCCGCCTCAAGCTGACGTTCATTGGTAGCACTACATATTGTATCAAAAAAGTATGCTTCTTTGCAAGCATTTTTTATAAGATTTGCAAGTTTTTCCCACTTTGCACGTTCAAAGGTAGTTTGTGCGACCACGGAAACCTTGTCAAAACCCCTTATTTTATTGCATATTTCGTCCTCTGATGCCACCACAATGGCATCGCCTACAAAACGTCCTTTTATTCCTAAAACTTCAGGGTGTTTATCATCGCCGACAATTACAATCTGTCTGCCTTTTTCCGCTTCCTCCTGCACAATGTTATGAATCCGTTTGACAAAAGGACATGTTGCATCTATAATTTTTGCGCCTCTTGCCCGAAGTGCCTTTTCCACGTTTTCGGCCACGCCATGACTGCGAATAATAACCGTATCGCCCGCCTTCGCTTCATCCGGCGAATGGATAACCGACACGCCGCATTTTGCAAGCCTATCGACTTCCAATCGGTTATGAATCAGCGGTCCCATCGTATACACACGTGCGCTTTCTTTTGCTGCCGCTTCCGCAAGTTCTATTGCGCGTCCCACGCCAAAGCAAAAGCCTGCTGTTTTTGCAAGGGTCACCATATTCTCACTCCGTTTCTGCAAGAGAATACACCGTCTGCATAATCTTTTTCATTTCTTCTGTATATTCCTCATCTGTCATGCGCTTTTCACGGCAGGCCGCAGCTGCAATCGGCTTCCCGAACCGCACGCGCATTTTTTGAAATAAACGAAAATTCCCGGAAATGCCGGCAGGCACCAGCGGCACCCCTGTCATTGCGGCAAGCCGTATGGCTCCGGACTTGATATCCACTTTTTCCCCCGACTTTACGCGTGTGCCTTCCGGAAAAATAACCAGCACTTCTCCCTGCCTGAGCAGCGAAATCGCCGTCTTTACAATCGCAATATCGCCACCGCCGCGCCGCACCGGATAGCAATGGAACTTCCGCATGAAAAATGCTATCATTTTATGGCGAAAAAGTTCCTCTTTTGCTATATATGCCATAGGCCTTCGTACCGCCACCGCAATCAAAATGCCATCCCAAAAACTTCTGTGATTCGCACAGATCACGCAGCCGCCGGTTTCGGGGACAGCATCCTTATTTTCCACCGTCAGAAAAAAACAAACCTTTGTGACAATCCTCATGATCGCTTGCGCTATTCGATAAAGCATTTTACATCTTTCCTTTAATCATAGTAATAACTCGTTCCACAGTTTCCGCAAGCGAAAGCGTTGTGGAATCCAAAAGCACTGCATCTTCTGCCTGCTTAAGCGGTGCAAAAGCACGGCTTGCATCATTTTTATCTCTGAATTGTAAATCCAAAAGCACTTCATCAAAGGAACATTTCTCGCCCTTTTCCAGCAATTCCTTATACCGTCGGCGTGCACGTTCTTGCTCGTCTGCAACCAAAAATATTTTCAGATCTGCATCCGGCAAAACATACGTCCCGATATCTCGCCCGTCCATAATGACATTGTTTGTTTTTGCCAGCGCGCGCTGCAGTTCCACAAGCTTTAAGCGTACGGCAGGACGCACGGCAACTTTAGAAGCACCTACAGAGATTTCCGGCGTCCGGATCTGGTCAGATACATCCTCTCCGCAAAGGTAAATGCGCTGCGTATCCCCTTCATGCTGAATCGTGATCTCCACTTCGGGTAAAAGTGCATCCACTGCCTCCGTCTCCGTGTTGACGCCCTTTCGAATTGCATATAAGGCAACTGCGCGGTACATAGCACCCGTATCAATATAAATCAATCCCAGTGCTTTTGCCGCCGCTTTTGCAATCGTGCTTTTCCCGGCGCCGCCGGGGCCGTCAATCGCAATTTTCATGTTATTCATCCTTTCAAAAACAAGATATCCAAAAGAATATTATGTGTATACATGTACTTGACAAGGAAAGAGGACTGCATTTGCGAAGCCAGAAAATCCACTGTGGAGAAAAGCGAAAGGCCACCGCAAATTCCTATCACCAGATAGCAGACAAATAATGCGCAAACAAGGTTCCAAGCCATGCCAAGCAGTTTGTTAATCGGCTTTAAAAGCGGCAAATGAAACACGCTTTTATCCAGGACATAAATGACAAGCTTGATAAGGGCATACAAAATCACATACGTCAGTACGGAAAGAATTGTACCTATTGCGCTTTCCGCCAGAATCTGCGGTACTGCGCCGCCCGCACGGATAAAGGGTTGCAGAAAAAGGGTATTCCCTTGTGCCAGTGCTTTTTCTATGCCGGGCGTAATTTGTGTAACCAGCCACGGATAGAGTGCAGTTCCCTGCACAAACGCCACCACCTGCCCGCGCAGTGCCACAGTTGCAAGCAAGGCCGCAAGGCCTGCAATCAGTTTGGTGATCATACGGAATAGGCCGTACTTTTTTCCATTTGCCATTGCAATAATCAGAATTATGATGAGTGCACCATCTAAAATCAAAGCCAGTCCTCCCTATTCTTGTTAAAGAATATACATGCCGGCACTTACACCGGAGATGATAAACATGCGATTGCGGCTACCGCAAAGGAAAATTTGTTGCGCTGCAATTTCCATATCCCGTTCTGTTTTCACTCTGCCGGCACTATCTACTACCAAAAGACCTTCTGCTGTGTTAATTGCTGTGTACCTCCCAAAGGTATCCATATCCTCAATCACGCCTTTGACAGCACAGCTTCCTTTCTTTTTGCCGTTTGTATCGTAAAACTCTGCCCGGTTTCCTTCCGCACCGCCGGCAAAGCCCAGGGATAAAACGCCGCCCTTATTAAAGCTATAGGCCTGCAAATCGCACCCCTTATAGTCAAGCATAAACTTTTGTTGTCCGTCACCTTTGAAATAATACAGGCTTTCATCTCCAACTGCCAGAAGCTCTCTGCCATTAAATATCAGGTTTGCCACTAAGTTTTCATCGCCAACGTCGCATACAGTCGGCTCTTTGGCATCTAACCGAAACAGCAGTACCGTACAAAGCTTACTTAAATCCTCTGTATTCACTACGGATACTGCCAGGAGCTTACTGTCTTCCGAAACTGCAGCAGATAATATATCCTGGGCTGCAGAATGCCAGGTGTATATCTCCTTTCCGGCATTGTTATATACCTTCACCCGACCCTTATAGCCTCTCTCTTCCGTAACTAAAGCAAACGTTCCCTGCCGATTGACAGATGCCGTTTGAATAGATTCATCCGTTTCAATTCTTTCTTTGACCCTGCCGGAGGCAACCAGAATCGCCGTTTTGCTGCCGCGGTCTGCCGCAATGGCATAGCGATCCCCCGTGTCAAGGATAGGTCTTGTTACCGGAAAGGAAATCTGCCAAGCCTTTCGACCGGCATTGGTCACCGCGCAAAGGCCCTCTTTACCGAGAACCAGCACGCCGCCATCATATTTTTTTGCTGTATATCCAAAGGAAGTATCCATCTCTATCCGTGCGCCGAAAGCCCCGTCCCGAAACAGCGCAGTGATAACCGGTCTGCCGCCGGCAAAGTATAAGGCAGCAGCCACTACCGCCAAAAACACGAGCACTGCCGCGCCAATTAGCCGTTTATGCCTTCTCATCCGTACTTCCTCCTACTGTAAAATCCGCATATACCGTTTCTAAAAGCATTAACCCGTGCGGCGGTGCGGTCATGCCAGCACGTCGACGGTCACAAGACGCAATGATAGCCGGTATGTCTGCACTTTGCAATCTGCCATTTCCTACACAGACCAGTGTACCGGTAATAATCCGTACCATATTATACAAAAAACCGTTCGCAGAAATCCGTATCCGTATAATGCCATCCTCTTCCAAAACAGATAATGTTTTTATCGTACGAACGCTCGTTTTGGCACTGCCCCCTGCTGCCATAAAGGCCGCAAAATCATGCTCTCCCAAAAAGTGTTTGGCGGCTGCGCACATTTCTTCTGTCTGCAAGGGTTTTGGATAGAACCATGCCCTATCCCGCATAAAAACATCCATACAGCGCCGATTCACAATGGTGTATTCATACGTTTTTTCCACCGCGGAGGCAATGGGATGAAACCCCGGCGGCGCTTCCTGTGCCCCCATAACCCGAATATCCTCCGGCAAGGCGCTGTTGATGGCCTTTGGCAAAAGCGACATCGGAATCTTGGTATTTGTCGCAAACATTGCCACGTAATTCTTTGCGTGCACGCCTGCATCTGTACGGCTACAGCCAATCAAGGGCGTTTTCTCCCGAGTGACTGCAAAAATGGCCTCCTCCACAGTTTCCTGCACAGTAATGCCGTTGTTCTGCCGCTGAAAGCCATGATAGCCGGCACCGTCAAACATCATTTTAATGACTACATTTCTCATAACAGCACCCTCGTTGCCGTCACCCCGACCGCAAGCACCAAGGCAAATGCCGCAGAAATAAAGTCCACGCGGGTAAATCGCAACGTATATAACCGCGTTCTGCCTTTTCCTCCGGTATAGCATCGACATTCCATAGCGGTAGCCAATTCATCCGCACGTCGGAATGCGCTGATGAAAAGCGGCACCAAAAGCGGAATGAGTGCTTTGGCTCGTTTTAGAAGGCCGCCGGAATCAAAGTCTGCCCCCCGTGCTGTCTGCGCTTTCATAATCTTATCGGTTTCTTCCAAAATAGTCGGAATAAACCGAATGGCGATCGTCATCATCATCGCAATTTCATGCGCAGGGAGTCCGATTTTAGAAAACGGAGCCAACAGCCGCTCCAGTCCGTCTGTTAAGGCTACCGGTGAGGTCGTATACGTTAGCATGGAGGATCCAAGCACCAAAAACACAAGCCGCAGTGCCATAAGACCGGCTGCCCAAATGCCCTCCGCGGTTGCCGTTAAAAACCAAAACCGGAACAGAACCGTTTCTCCGCCACTGGCAAATACATTTAAAACTGCCGTAAAAAGCAGAATAAAGAGAAGCGGCCGTAACCCCGCAAATATAATGCGCAGCCGAATCTCCGAAATGCCGATGATCCATGCTACAAAAACGCCGTATAGCAAAAACCCGGCATAATTGTCAATAAAGAATAACAGTACAATATAAAAAAGTGTCCAAAGCAGC
>JAQXGO010000104.1 GCA_029006755.1 Clostridia bacterium
ACCTGTAAGCCATATTTGGTATTTTAAGGGTAGTCCCAGTCGCCTTGCCCTCATGCTGAACATTTCACCCAGTGAAATTGAAAAAGTGCTTTATTTTGCGGCTTATATTGTAATTGATCCGGGCAAGACGGATTTAGAGAAAACACAGATTTTAACAGAAAAAGAATACAGAGAGCATCTTGAAAAGTACGGAGATGTGTTCCGTGCATCCATGGGTGCTGAGGCTGTGCGTGAGCTGCTTGCAGAGATTGATTTAGATGCGCTGACAGAAGAGCTCCGTGCAGAGTCCGCAGCCGCGCAGGGACAGAAGAAGGCGCGTATTGTAAAGCGCCTTGAGGTTGTAGAAGCCTTCAGAGCTTCCGGCAACCGTCCGGAGTGGATGATTCTGGAAGCCATTCCGGTTATCCCACCGGAAATCCGTCCGATGGTGCAGCTCGATGGCGGACGTTTTGCAACCTCCGATTTGAATGATTTGTATCGACGTGTAATCAATCGAAATAACCGTCTGAAAAGACTTTTGGATTTAAGCGCACCGGATATTATCGTGCGTAACGAAAAGAGAATGTTGCAGGAAGCCGTAGATGCGCTGATTGACAATGGACGTCGCGGCAGACCTGTAACAGGCCCCGGCAATCGTGCCTTAAAATCTCTGTCAGATATGCTGAAAGGTAAGCAGGGCCGTTTCCGTCAGAACCTTTTGGGTAAGCGTGTTGACTATTCCGGCCGTTCGGGTATCGGTGTTGGTCCGGAACGGAAGCGTTATCAGTGCGGTTTGCCAAAGGAAATGGCATTAGAATTATTCAAGCCTTTCGTAATGAAGAAACTGGTTATGAGCGGTTACGCGCATAATATCAAGAGCGCAAAACGTATGGTGGAGCGGGTTCGTCCTGAAGTTTGGGATGTTTTAGAAGATGTAATTCGTGAGCATCCGGTGCTCTTAAACCGTGCACCTACCTTGCATAGATTAGGAATTCAGGCTTTCGAACCTGTTCTGGTAGAAGGCCGTGCTTTGAAATTGCATCCGCTTGTTTGTTCTGCATTTAACGCGGACTTTGATGGTGACCAGATGGCTGTGCACGTACCACTTTCACCGGAGGCACAGAGCGAAGCCAGATTCCTGATGCTTTCTGCAAACAACCTTTTGAAGCCGCAGGATGGTAAGCCGGTAACAACACCGACACAAGATATGGTTTTGGGCAGTTATTATCTCACACTGGTAAAGGAAGACGAGGTAGGTGCCGGCAAGTGCTTCTCAAGCTTTACAGAGGCTAAACTTGCCTATGCCCATGGTGTTGTAGGGCTGCATGCACCGATTCGTGCAATTCATGAAAAAGAAATTGACGGCGTAATGCAAAAACAGCTGATTGATACAACCGTTGGCCGCATTATCTTTAACGAAAATATTCCGCAGGATTTGGGCTTTGTGGACAGAACAAAACCAGAGAATATGTTTAAGCTTGAGGTTGAGTTCCTTGCCGGAAAGAGCGCACTGGGTAAGATTATTGATAAGTGCATTAAAGCACATGGTATTACGGATACAGCTATTCTTTTGGATAAAATCAAAGAGATGGGTTATAAATATTCCACAAGAGGTGCGATCACAATCAGTGTATCCGATATGAAGGTTCCGGAACAGAAGAAACAGATTTTGGAAGAAGCGGATAACGCAGTTGACAAAATTGAAGCACAGTTCCGTCGCGGTATTTTGACAGACGAAGAACGCTATGCCGGTGTTATTAAAACATGGGAAGGCGCAGTTGCAGATGTAACAGATGCACTCATGAAAGCGCTCGATAAGTACAATCCAATTTACATGATGGCTGATTCCGGTGCTCGCGGTAGTATCAATCAGATCCGTCAGCTGGTCGGCATGCGTGGCCTTATGGCTGACACACAGGGTAAAACTGTTGAAGTTCCTATCCGTGCTAACTTTAAAGAAGGCCTTAATATTTTGGAATACTTTATTTCAACACATGGTGCGCGTAAAGGTCTTGCTGATACAGCTATTCGTACAGCAGACTCCGGTTATTTGACAAGACGTCTTGTTGATGTTAGTCAGGATGTTATTATTCGCGAGGATGATTGCCATACAGAGTCTGGGATTACCGTTTCTTCGATTAAGGACGGCAATGCCATTATCGAGCCCCTTAGCGAACGCCTCGTAGGTCGTGCACCGCTTGAGGATATTATACATCCCGAGACGGGTGAAATCCTTGCAGAAAAGGGCAACCTGATTAGCGAGAAAGAGGCTGCTGCCATTGAAGCAGCCGGCATCACACAGGTTAAAATCCGTAGCGTTCTGCATTGCCATGCCAAGGTTGGCGTTTGTGCAAAATGTTATGGTGCTAACCTTGCCAGCGGCGAGCTTGTCAATGTTGGTGAAGCCGTCGGTATTATTGCTGCACAGTCCATTGGCGAACCAGGCACACAGCTTACAATGAGAACATTCCACTCCGGCGGTATTGCCGGTGGCGATATTACCCAAGGTTTACCTCGTGTTGTTGAACTTTTTGAAGCCAGAACACCGAAGGGACTTGCTGTGTTATCTGAGCAGGGTGGCGTAGTAACGATTAACGAGACAAAGAAAAAGAGAGAAATCACAGTTACGGACGAAAAAGAAGGTCAAAGCCGAACCTACCTCATTCCTTATGGCTCAAAACTGAAGGTACAGGAAGGGGATGTCATTGAGGAAGGGGATGTATTAACAGAAGGTTCTGTAAATCCGCATGATCTCCTTCGCATCAAAGGCGCCCATGCCGTACAGCAGTATATCATCCAGGAAGTGCAGCGCGTATACAGACAGCAAGGTGTTGATATTTCTGATAAGCATATCGAAGTGATTGTAAGACAGATGATGCGCAAGGTTAGAATCAAGGATTCCGGAACAACGGAGCTTTTGATGGGAACATTGGAGGATCGTTACGCATTCGAGGAAATTCGAAAAGATGCGATAGAAAAAGGGATTATTCCACCGGAAGCGGAAGACGTTGTGCTTGGTATCACAAAGGCATCTTTGGCAACAGATTCCTTCTTGTCTGCAGCATCCTTCCAGGAAACAACGCGTGTGCTTACGGATGCCGCCATCAGGGGTAAGGTGGATCCGCTGCTCGGACTTAAGGAAAATGTTATCATTGGTAAGCTGATTCCGGCTGGTACAGGTATGGCAAGATACAGAGATGTCGAGGTGAATACCCATGTTGACAATCAGCTGTTTGACAATTTTGATGCAAATTTTCTTGACATGAGGTAAAATTTGTGCTATAATGCATGCTTGTGTGGTATGCTTGCGCATAGATGAGGGTTATATATGCTAAATGAATTGCAAACCGATCATAAAATCGTTGGTTTTAAACAATCGATGAAGGCTGTTGGGGCAGGAGAGGTAAAGAAGGCATTCGTGGCTATGGATGCAGATGTACATGTTACTACCCCTTTTGTGCACGCCTGTCAGGATAAGGGTGTTGCAGTCGAATATTGCGATAGCTGCCGCATCTTGGGGGACGCCTGCGGCATTGAAGTGGGCGCCGCCGTAGCTGTTTTACTCTGGTAAAACTTTATAGTTGTATGTTATGCTGTGCTGTGTTTCGTATGGGATGCAGCAGGTATGCATGATATTCTATTTTATAATGGGGAGGTGAAAAAATGCCAACATTTAATCAGCTGGTTCGTAAAGGCAGAGAAACAAGTGTCAAAAAGTCTACTGCACCTGCACTTTTAAAGGGTCTGAACTCCTTGAAAAAGGAATTAAACGATCAGAACTCTCCGCAGAAGCGTGGTGTATGTACAGCGGTTAAGACGATGACACCGAAAAAGCCGAACTCTGCGCTCCGTAAAATTGCGAGAGTGCGTCTGTCCAACGGTATCGAAGTGACATCATATATTCCTGGCGTAGGGCATAACCTGCAGGAGCATAGTGTTGTTCTTATCCGTGGCGGCAGAGTAAAAGACCTTCCTGGTGTACGTTACCATATTATCAGAGGTACACTGGATACGGCAGGTGTTGCTAAGCGCGAACAGTCCAGAAGTAAGTATGGCGCAAAGAAACCGAAGGGTAAATAATTCCGCACCATGCGAATTGAAGGGGCAGGATACCCTTCACGTGCGATGCGGCTTATATAGTGCAAATTTTGCACATTGATATATTCGCGTTGCGCTGACAAAGCTAAGCTTTGAGTACCTGTGAATTCATAAAATAATGAAGGAGGGAAGTATAGTGCCAAGAAGAGGTTTTATTGCAAAACGTGATGTTCTGCCTGATCCGCTTTATAATGATAAAGTTGTAACAAGACTCATCAACAATATTATGCTGGACGGCAAGAAGGGCGTTGCGCAGAAGATTGTTTACGATGCATTTGACATCATTCGTGAAAAGACCGGTAAAGAGCCTGTAGAAGTATTCACACAGGCTATGGAGAACATTATGCCCGTTTTGGAGGTTAAGGCACGTCGTGTTGGCGGTGCCACATACCAGGTACCTATGGAGGTGCGTCCGGAAAGACGGCAAACTTTGGGTCTTCGTTGGCTTACCACCTATTCTCGTGCAAGAAACGAGCGTACAATGAGCGAGCGTTTGGCAAATGAGATTATGGATGCAGTAAACAACATTGGTTCATCTGTCAAGAAACGTGAAGATACACACAAGATGGCAGAAGCAAATAAGGCATTTGCACATTACAGATGGTAGAATAAATCTGTGTGAGGGGCGGTCTTGCGCCGCCCCGGCACAGTCGGCAAACCTAATTGCCCGGCTAGCGACCAAGCGGCAGTATCTGCGTGCGTTTTGCAAAGTTTGGGTTTTTGTAGGTCTTAATGAAAGGAGGCGTAAGTTTGCCGAGAAAATTTTCACTTGAAAAAACAAGAAACATCGGTATTATGGCGCATATCGATGCTGGTAAAACTACAACAACTGAGCGTATTCTGTTTTATACAGGCAGAGTACACAGAATAGGAGAGGTGCACGAAGGTGCAGCTACCATGGACTGGATGGAGCAGGAGCAGGAGCGTGGTATCACCATTACTTCTGCAGCTACTACCGCAGAGTGGAAAAACAATCGTATTAATATTATAGATACGCCCGGACACGTTGACTTTACTGTTGAAGTTGAGCGTTCCTTGCGTGTTTTGGACGGTTCTGTTACTGTACTCTGTGCAAAAGGCGGCGTTGAGCCCCAGTCCGAAACCGTTTGGCGTCAGGCTGATAAGTATTGCGTTCCCCGTATGGCTTATGTAAATAAGATGGATATTATGGGTGCAGACTTCTATAATGTTGTACACATGATGAAGGAGAGATTGCATTGTAACGCCGTACCGATTCAGTTGCCTATTGGTGCTGAAGACACATTTAAGGGCCTTATCGACTTGGTCGAAATGAAGGCTTATGTCTATTATGATGATCTGGGAAAAGATGAAAGACAGGAAGAAATTCCTGCTGACATGCTTGAGAAGGCAGAAGAATACCATAATGCATTAGTTGAAGCTGTTGCAGAGCAGGACGAAGAGCTGATGATGAAGTATCTGGAAGGCGAAGAGTTGACCATTGATGAAATCAAAAAGGGCATTCGCGATGCTACAATTGCAGTTAAGATGACACCGGTACTTTGCGGTACTTCTTACCGCAATAAAGGTGTACAGAACCTTTTGGATGCGATTGTAGATTATATGCCTTCTCCGCTTGACATTCCTCCGATTGCCGGTACTTTACCGGATTCTGAGGAGGAAACCTGCAGACATGCAAGTGATGAAGAGCCTTTCTCCGCATTGGCCTTTAAAATCATGACTGACCCGTATGTAGGTAAGCTTTGCTTTTTCCGTGTATACTCCGGTACTTTGAATTCCGGTTCTCATGTGTATAACTCCACAAAGGGCAACCGCGAAAGAGTGGGTCGTATTCTGCAGATGCATGCAAACCACAGAGAGGATATTGACACAGTATATTCCGGTGATATTGCTGCTGCAGTTGGTCTTAAGAATACAACAACAGGTGATACGCTTTGCGATGAAAACAACCCTGTAATTCTTGAATCTATGGAATTCCCGGAACCGGTTATCCGCGTTGCAATCGAGCCGAAGACAAAGGCCGGCCAGGAAAAAATGGGTATTTCTCTTGCAAAACTTGCAGAAGAAGATCCGACATTCCGTGCTTATACAGATGAAGAAACCGGACAGACGATTATTGCCGGTATGGGTGAGCTCCACCTTGAAATTATTGTTGACCGCCTTTTGCGTGAGTTTAAGGTAGAAGCAAACGTTGGTAAGCCACAGGTTTCTTATAAGGAAACCATTCGCAAGCCCGTTAAGGTTGAGCACAAGTACGCAAGGCAGTCTGGCGGTAAAGGTCAGTACGGGCACGTTGTGATTGAGATGGAGCCGCTTGAACCCGGTAAGGGCTATGAATTTGTGAATAAAATTGTTGGTGGTGCAATTCCGAAGGAATACATTCCGGCAGTTGACGCAGGTATTCAGAGCGCAATGCAGAGTGGTGTTTTGGCAGGCTACAACGTAGTGGACATTCGTGTCACATTGGTTGATGGTTCTTACCATGAGGTTGACTCCTCTGAAATGGCATTTAAGATTGCCGGTTCTATGGCCTTTAAGGATGGCTGCAGAAAGGGTGATCCCGTGCTGAAAGAGCCTATCATGCAGGTGGACGTTATCGTACCTGAAGAGTATATGGGCGATGTTATGGGTGACATTAACTCGCGCAGAGGTCAGATTCAGGGCATGGAAGCCAGAACAGGTGCACAGGCAATCAGCGCATTTGTTCCTTTGAGCGAAATGTTCGGTTATGCAACTGACCTTCGTTCTAAAACACAGGGTCGTGGCCAGTATACTATGCAGCCCAGCCACTACGAAGAAGTACCAAAGAGCATTTTGGAAGCAATTGTATCGGGCAAAAATAAATAAATTACAGTTTTTTCAAAAAATGCTTGATTTTTCAGCAGAATTATATTATGATAGCTATAAGTAGAAAATAGTTAATTAGAGGAGGATTTTAAGAATGGCGAAGGAAAAATTCGAAAGAAACAAACCCCATGTAAACATTGGTACAATTGGTCACGTTGACCATGGTAAGACTTCTCTGACAGCCGCAATCACAAAGGTTCTGGCTATGCAGGGTAAGGCAAAGTACGAAGCTTATGACATGATTGATAAAGCTCCGGAAGAAAGAGAAAGAGGTATCACCATTTCCACAGCTCACGTTGAGTATGAAACAGATGCAAGACACTACGCACACGTTGACTGCCCGGGCCATGCTGACTATGTTAAGAACATGATCACTGGTGCTGCACAGATGGATGGTGCTATCCTTGTTGTTTCCGCTGCTGATGGTCCTATGCCGCAGACAAGAGAGCACATTCTGCTTTCTCGTCAGGTTGGTGTACCTTATATCGTAGTATTCCTTAACAAGAGAGACCAAGTTGATGATGATGAACTTCTCGAACTGGTCGAAATGGAAATTCGCGAACTCCTGAACGAGTACGAGTTCCCGGGCGATGAAATTCCGATCGTTGCCGGTTCTGCTTTGGAAGCTTTGGAATCTACTTCCACAGATCCTTCTGATCCTGTATATGCACCTATCATCGAGCTTATGCAGAAGGTTGACGAATATATCCCCACACCGGAAAGAAAGACAGATCTACCATTCCTTATGCCTGTTGAAGACGTATTCTCCATCACAGGCCGTGGTACAGTAGCTACCGGCCGTGTTGAGAGAGGTGCTCTTAAAGTTTCCGACGAAGTTGAAATCGTTGGTCTTACAGATGAGGCTCGCAAGGTTGTTGTTACCGGTATTGAAATGTTCAGAAAGCTTCTTGACCAGGCTGAAGCTGGCGATAACATCGGTGCTCTGCTCCGTGGTGTACAGAGAAACGAAATCGAAAGAGGACAGGTTCTGGCAAAGCCCGGTTCCATTCATCCTCACACAGCTTTCAAGGGCGAAGTTTACGTTCTGACGAAAGATGAAGGTGGTCGTCATACACCGTTCTTCAATAACTACAGACCGCAGTTCTATTTCAGAACAACTGACGTTACAGGTGTTGTAAGCCTTCCTGAGGGCGTTGAAATGTGCATGCCTGGTGATAACGTTTCTATTTCTGTAGAACTCATTACACCTATTGCTATTGAAGAAGGCCTTCGTTTTGCTATCCGTGAAGGCGGCAGAACAGTTGGTTCTGGTGTTGTTAGCTCCATCAGCAAATAAGACTGTTTTGAACGAGGGTGCATCAATTGCACCCTCGTTTTGGCTTTGAAAAATGGGTGTTCTGCGCATTTTCTCAGAGCCATTTTTAATATAAAGGAGAATGGCTATGCAAAGACGAGATAAGTATAATTATTACCTGGATATTGCTGAAACTGTGACAGAAAGAGGCACGTGCCTGCGGCGTAATTTTGGTGCCATTATTGTAAAAAATGATGAGATTATATCCAGCGGTTATACCGGCGCACCGCGTGGCTGTGCAAATTGCATCGATCTTGCTACATGTCGCCGCGAGGAATTGAAGGTTCCGCGTGGAGAGCGGTATGAGCTTTGCCGTAGCGTCCATGCGGAGGCAAATGCTATTATAAGTGCCTCTCGCAGAGATATGATTGGCGCTGTTTTGTATTTGGTAGGGAAGGATGCAAAAAATGGCTCTCTTGTTGAGAATACCATGCCTTGCGCAATGTGTACACGTCTTATCATCAACGCCGGAATTTCTCTTGTGGTTATCCGTGTTACCGAGGATACATATAAAATTGTAGACGTTAAGGATTGGGTATTACAGGATCGTATTATGGATGTCTGAAAATAGTATATAATTTGTTAAAAAAAGCTTGACAAATTGGAAGAAAACATGTATAATAAAGAAAATTGAATATGTAAACGCAATGAAGAGAAGGAGTACCTGCAGGGAAGCTGATAGAGAGAAGCGGATGGTGGAAGCGCTTTAGTGGAAGTGTAGGGAAGTAGTCTTGGAGCTGCGAACCGAACAGGTCAACTTAGTAGGCTTCGACGGAATTCCAACCGTAAAATAGGAAGCGGCATAATTGTGCTGCATGAGGTATATCAGTAATGCGGTATACGAAGTTAGGTGGTAACACGAGTCATTCGTCCTAATAGGATGGATGACTTTTTATTTTAAGGAGGAAAAAATGGAACTTTTGACAAAGTACTTACCTAAAACCGAATTTGAAAGTTATGAAGATTTTAAGGAAAACTTCTCCTTAAAGGTGCCGGAAAGATTTGACTTTGCACGCGATATTGTCGATGAGTGGGCAAGGCTCGAACCGGAAAAACGTGCTCTCTTGTATTGTGATGATAATGGAAATGACAGAACTTTTACTTTTAAGGATATTTCTATCTTATCCAAAAAAGCGGCATCCTACTTTGCGGAACAAGGAATAGGCAAAGGTGATAGGGTTATGACGCTTTTAAGGAGGCGGTATGAATATTGGATTATCGCCGTTGCACTGCACCGCCTTGGAGCAACGCTTTTGCCGGCTTCTATTCAGTTGCGGGCAAAGGATATTGATTATCGCGTGGTGCAGGCGAAGGCAAAAATGATTGTTGCGGTGCAGGATGATTTTGTATGTCAGCAAATTTCTCAGCTGCAAAGTGATTGCAAGGTCGTTTTCGCCGGCGATCATAAGGTGGAGGGCTATCCGTACTTTAACGAACGCTATGAAAGCTGCCCTCTTTATGAAGAACCATGTACCGGGAAGAATGAAGATGAAATGCTTATTTATTTCACCTCCGGTACTTCCGGATACCCAAAAATGGCCGTGCATAACCGCACCTATCCTTTGGGGCATATTTTAACAGCAAAATATATGCAGTGCGTGCAGAACAATGGATTGCATTTAACACAAGCAGATAGCGGCTGGGCAAAGTTTGGTTGGGGCAACATCTATGGTCAATGGATTTGCGGCAGTGCGATTTTGGGGTATGACCCGATTCGTTTTAGCCCGGAACGGCTCATGGAGCATTTGCGTGATTATAAACCAACTTCTCTCTGTATTCCGCCTACGATGTATAGATTTTTATTAAAAGCAGGTGTTGGCGCTGAACATCTCCAGTCGATTCAGTGGTTTTCCACTGCCGGAGAACCGCTTAGCGGCGAGGTAAACCGTGCATTTTATAATATTTGCGGCCGTTATATTCACGAGGGCTATGGTCAAAGCGAAGGTACACCGATTACCTGTTCCTTCCAGTGGATGGATATTTGTCCGTCCTCTATGGGAAAACCTTCTCCGCTTTATGATGTGGCAATCGTGAATAAGGAAGGAAAGCGCTGCAGTGAAGGAGAAGAAGGGGAAGTTGTTATCTTCTCTGAAAAAAATAAGGTTGGCCTTTTGGATTATTATTATAAGGATGGGGAAAGAATAGATCCTTTGGAGGATGGCATCTATCATACCGGGGATATGGCGTATGCAGATGAAAATGGCTATTACTGGTATGTAGGACGGAATGACGATATGATTAAATGTTCCGGCTATAGAATCGGGCCGTTTGAAATCGAAAGCATTTTAAACACGCATGTAGCGGTTAAGGAAAGCGCTATTGTCGGTCGGCCGGACGAAATTCGCGGGCAGATTGTATGCGCGGTTGTCGTGCTTTCACCGGGATATACACCATCGGACGAGCTGACGCATGAATTACAGGATTATGTAAAGAAAATGACCGCACCCTATAAATATCCGCGGCGGATTGAATATGTAGAGCGCTTGCCCAAGACTACCTCCGGCAAGATTATTAGAAATGCACTGCGCAGCGAATAATAAAGGAGAGAAGAAAATGCAGGAAATTAATAAAACTTATGAGCCGTCCAAAGTGGAGAAACGGCTGTATAAAAAGTGGCAGGACAATGGCTATTTTAGTGCAAAGCCGGATCCTGACAAGAAACCATTCTGTATTGTAATCCCACCGCCAAATGTAACAGGACAGCTGCATATGGGACATGCACTGGATGAAACCTTGCAGGATATATTGATTCGATTCAAGAGAATGCAGGGATATAGTACACTTTGGATACCGGGCACAGATCATGCCGGTATTGCAACGCAAATTAAGGTGGAAGAACATTTGCGAAAAACAGAGGGTATTACGCGCTATGATTTGGGGCGCGAAAAATTTTTGGAACGCGTTTGGGACTGGAAAAAGCAGTTTGGCGATAGAATCATCAATCAGCTGAAATCCCTTGGTAGCTCTTGTGATTGGTCAAGAGAACGCTTTACGATGGATGAGGGCTGCTCAAAGGCAGTGCGAGAAGTGTTCGTAAAGCTGTATGAGAAAGGACTTATTTATAAAGGAAATCGCATCATAAACTGGTGTCCCCATTGCTTGACGGCGCTTTCTGATGCGGAGGTCGAATATAGCGAACAGGCCGGCCATTTTTGGTATATTAAGTACCCTGTGAAGGATGAAGATAACTATGTAATCATTGCAACAACAAGACCGGAAACCCTTTTGGGTGATACGGCTGTTGCGGTCAATCCTACAGATGAAAGATTTGCTTCTTTGGTGGGCAAAACACTTGTTCTTCCATTGGTAGGGCGCGAAATCCCTGTCATTGCAGATGAATATGTTGATAAGGAGTTTGGTACCGGTGCTGTGAAGATTACGCCGGCACATGACCCCAATGACTTTGAGGTTGGGAAACGGCATGGACTTGCGCAGATAAAGGTGTTAAATGATGACGCAACGATTTGTGATTGCGGCGGAAAATACGCCGGAATGGATCGCTACGAAGCCAGAAAGGCTATGGTGGAGGACTTAGAAAAGGAAGGCCTTTTGGTTAAAATAGAGGAGCATAGCCACAATGTTGGGGAATGTTACCGCTGCGGTACTACCGTAGAGCCTTTGACCTCTGACCAGTGGTTTGTAAAAATGGAGCCGCTTGCAAAAGAGGCAATTCGCGTTGTGAAGGATGAAACGATTTCCTTTATCCCTGCTCGTTTTTCCAAGACCTATTTGAATTGGATGGAAAACGTACATGACTGGTGTATTTCCCGTCAGCTTTGGTGGGGGCATCGCATTCCGGCATTCTATTGCGAAAAGTGCGGTAAAATGGTCGTTTCACGCGAGGATCTGCATACTTGTGAATGCGGCGGCAAAATGAAACAGGAGGACGATGTATTAGATACATGGTTCAGTTCTGCGCTGTGGCCGTTCTCTACACTGGGTTGGCCTGAAAAAACAGAGGAGCTTTCCTATTATTACCCCACAAGCGTTTTGGTTACCGGTTATGATATTATCTTCTTCTGGGTGGCTCGCATGATTTTCTCCGGCATGGAGCATATGCAGGCACCGCCCTTTAAAAATGTGTTTATTCATGGCCTTGTGCGAGATAGTCAGGGCCGCAAAATGTCAAAATCCCTCGGCAATGGCATTGACCCGCTGGAGGTGATCGACCAGTATGGTGCGGATGCGCTGCGCTTTACTTTGGCTACCGGTAATTCCCCCGGGAATGACATGCGCTTTTACATGGAACGTGTAGAGGCAAGCAGAAACTTTGCTAATAAGCTTTGGAATGCCGCACGCTTTGTTATGATGAATTTGGATATTGACACGGTAACAAGGCCGGAGAATCCGTCGATTGAGGATAAATGGATCTTATCGAAATACAATACTTTGGTCAAAGAGGTTACAGAGAACTTAGAGCACTATGAAGTCGGCATTGCCCTGGGTAAGCTGTATGACTTTATTTGGGGTGTGTACTGCGATTGGTACATTGAACTTACAAAGCCGCGCCTTTATGATGCGGAATGTGCGTCAAGAAAAGATGCACAGAATACACTGTGTTATGTATTGGCAGGCACTTTAAAAATGCTGCATCCCTTTATGCCCTTTATTACTGAAGAATTGTACTGTGCATTGCCAACCGATGATGAGAGCATCATGATTGCACCGTGGCCGACTTATGCGGAGGAGCTTTCCTTCCCGGCGGAGGATGCAGACATGAGCCTTATCTGCGATGCAATCCGCAGTATTCGAAACACGCGTGCAGAAATGCAAATTCCGCCTTCTCGTAAAGCAAGCCTTTATGTTGTGACGGAAGAGAAAGCGCTTTTCAGCAGCTGTGAAGACTTCTTTAAGAAGCTTGCCGGTGCATCCGAGGTGATTTTAAAGGATGAAAAGGATGCAGATTGTGAGAAAGCTGCAACAATTGTTGTAAACGGTGCAACCCTGTATCTGCCTACGGATCAGCTGATTGATAAAGAAAAGGAAATTGCACGCCTTACAAAAGAAAAGGAAAACTTAGAAAATGAAATCCGCCGTGTAGAAGGCAAGCTTTCGAATCCCGGATTCTGCAGCAAGGCACCTGCAAAGCTCGTAGAAGAAGAAAAGGCAAAAATGGAAAAATACAAGGAAATGTTAGAAAAGGTGTTGGCAAGTATTGAAAGCTATAAGTAATATTGAGGAAGCTTTGTCGTTTATTCATGGCTCGAAGAAGCTGGGTTCAAAGCTTGGGCTTGCCAATATTAAAGAATTATGCATGCGCGTGGGTGAGCCGCAAAAAAAGCTACGGTTTATCCATGTGGCCGGAACAAATGGGAAAGGCACGGTGACGACAGCTGTTGCGGCCGTTCTGAAGTCGGCAGGCTATAAAACCGGGGCATATACATCTCCATATGTGTATCAGTTTAATGAAAGAATTGCGATAGATGGCAAGCCAATTACGGATGCAGAGATAGCACGTCATACCAATTCGGTATATGAGGCTTGTGCTGCAATGGTAAAGGATGGGTTTAGTCACCCTACGGAGTTTGAAATCGTAACTGCTGTTGGGTTCCTGTGCTTTGCGGCGGCCGCATGCGAATATGTGGTTTTGGAGGTAGGTCTTGGTGGGCGCTTAGATGCTACCAATGTCATTGAGAATCCGATTTGTACCGTAATTACGCAAATTGGCTATGACCATATGGAATACTTAGGCAATTCCTTGGCAGACATTGCAGCTGAAAAATGCGGAATAGTTAAGTCAGGCATACCGACAGTGATAAGTGCAGAGGAACCCATGGAAGCCCTGCGCGTAATCAAAGATTGCTGTGAGAAGAAGCATGTGCCGCTTTCTATTGCAAAGATGCCGCAGAAGGTGCAAAACAAGAGAGAAGGCTGTTATTTTTCAGTTGGTGCATACGACAACCTTTTTCTGCCACTGGCAGGAACGCACATGGCGAAGAACGCTTGCCTTGCGGTACAAGTGATTGAGGTACTGCGGGAGCGTGGCATTACCATTTCCGATCGGGATTTATACGAAGGCCTTCAATCGGTTGTGCATCGCGGCAGATTTGAAACCATTCATACGGCGCCGCTTTGCATTGTGGACGGTGCACATAATATGGATGGCATTACTGCTTTTTTGGATACTGTGGCAGAAATCTTGCCAAATAAAAATCTGGTACTTGTATTTGGTATGCTGGCGGATAAAGAGTATAAAAAGGCTTTAGAGGCAATTGGCAGCACAGGGAAAATGCTGATAACGATAACGGTACCGTCCCCGCGTGCCGCAACAGCGGCGTTATTATGCAAGGAATCCAATCACCCGAATACTGTGGCAGCGGAGAGCATAGAGAAGGCGATAGAAATGGCATTTAGCGAAAAACCGGATGCTGTGCTGGCTTTTGGTTCTCTTTATATGCTGGCAGATATTTATGCGGCAGTAAAAAAGTGTAGTGAGGGTAAGATATGCGAGTGATTTCCGGGTCGGCAAGAGGGAAAAAGCTTCTTTGTCTTGCAGGAAATGCAACAAGACCTACAACCGATAGAGTTAAGGAATCTATTTTTAATATCATTGCATCTTATGTGCGTGATGCTTCAGCACTGGATCTTTTTGCCGGTAGCGGTGCGCTTGGAATAGAAGCGTTATCGCGCGGGGCAAAAAAGTGTACATTTGTGGAGAATAGCAGGGAAGCGATTTCTGTGGTGCAGGAGAATATTAAAGGGGCAAAAGTATCGGCGGCAACGGTGGTGTTCATGGAGGCATGCGCCTTTTTAGAGAAAACAACAGAAACATTCGATTTGATTTTTCTTGACCCACCGTATGATGCGGATTTATATAGTACAGTGTTGAAGCGTATAACAACGCGAGGGCTTTTGTCGGCGGCAGGCATTATTGTCGTGGAGAGGAGAGCCAATGCGCCTGTACCCACAGCCGAGGGATTACAGATTATAACAGATAGAAAATATGGACAAACAGCAATTTCTATATTGAAAGGATGCGAGACGTATGATTAAAACAGTTGGTGTACTGACAAGCGGCGGTGATGCGCCGGGCATGAATGCTGCAATTCGTGCAGTGGTTAGAACAGGTATCGCAATGGATTTACGCGTGATGGGCATTTATCAGGGGTATCAAGGTCTTATCAATGGCGAGATTAAGGAATTGACACTGCGCAGCGTTTCCGATACGTTGCAGCGCGGCGGTACGTTTTTGCAGTCGGCACGATGCAAAGCCTTTATGACCGAGAAGGGTGTAAAAAGTGCCATAGAGGTTGCTAAGGTCTTCGGAATGGATGCCATTGTGGTTATCGGGGGAGATGGATCTTTCCGCGGCGCACGGGAACTCAGCCGCATGGGCATGACCGTTGTAGGTATTCCGGGAACCATAGATAATGATATTGATTGCACAGACTATACGATTGGGTATGACACGGCAATGAATACTGCAATGGAAGCGATTGATAAAATTCGCGATACCGCCTCCAGTCATCAAAGATGCAGTATTGTAGAAGTGATGGGGCGCGGGGCAGGGCATATTGCCCTTAGTGTATCCATTGCAAACGGAGCAGAAGCTGTGATTGTGCCGGAAAAAGAATATTCGATTGACGAGGACATTGTAAAGCCTATTTTTGAATGCAGAAACCGCGGTAAAAATCATTATATTATTATTCTGGCAGAAGGTGTCGGCAAAGCAGACGAAATTGCAAGCGCCATTCATCAGAAGACGGGTATTGATGCACGCGTTTCCATTTTAGGGTATATCCAGCGCGGCGGCAGTCCAACGGCCAGAGATAGAATTGAAGCCAGCCGTATGGGCGCTCATGCGGTAGAAATTCTTGCCAAGGGCTGTGACAGCCGCATTGTTGCATTGAAAGACGGCATGATTACAGACATCCCGATTGAGGAAGCACTGCAAATGAAAAAGGAAATCAGCAAGTCAGACTTGGCATTGACAAAAGTTTTATCCCTTTGATTTTCTGCGACAAACAAAATCAAAAAAATCGCCTGTAAAGCGACATAAAATGCATCCCTTTTCCTGTATACTTATAGTGAGGACAGGAGGAGGGATGTTTTTTTATGACAGTCTATGCGGATGTCCTTTTCCTAATTAATTTTATTATCAATTACATATTACTTTTTTTAACAGCAAAGATCGCAAGGTTAAAACCAATACGATGGAGGCTCTTGCTTGGTGCGATATTAGGCGCTTTATATGCAGTTTTTTTGTTTTTTCCAAGGCTATCCTTTGGATATACGGCTCTTGCAAAGTTTTTGTTTTCTCTTGCGGTGGTCGCGCTTACGTATCACATTCACGGCTTGCGGCTTTACATGAAGGCGGTTGGCATTTTCTATTTGGTGACTTTTAGCCTGGGCGGCGGTGTAATGGCGCTGTTTCAGTTTACCGATATTGGTGCAAGCCTCGGCATGGTGATTAAAAATGGTGTTTTTTATATGCAAATGCCATGGTATGTACTGCTTTTAGCAATTTGCGCGGTATACGCCGTAATTCGCGGTGTATGGGGGGCGCTGCAAAACCGATTGTCCAGGGAGAATATGTATGTAAAGGTCGGAATTCTATGGGAGGGACGCGAAGCCTGGATGGATGCACTTTTAGATACCGGGAACGTGCTCTGCGATCCGCTTTCGAAAACCCCGGTTATTATTGCCGAGTATCAAAAGCTGATGCCTGTCCTACCGCAAAGTATGAAGGATGCTGTAGAGAAAAGCGGGACAGTAAAGATTGAGGAAATTCAGGAACCGGCTGTGTTGGAAAGACTTCGTGTAATTCCTTTTACCTCTCTTGGAAAAGAGCATGGCATGCTTGTGGGGTTTCGTCCGGACAGTGCTAAAATTTTAGAAAATGAGCAGTTGAAAGATGCAGGAAATGTGATTGTCGGCATTTATGAAAAGCCATTAACAAGGGACAGAAGCTATGGTGCACTCCTGCATCCCATGTTGCTTGGACATTAAAGAAAGAAGGCAAGAAAATGAAGTGGGCAGATCTGCTGCGTCGGATTTTGGGACGTATGTACAAAAGCGAGATTTATTATATCGGCGGCAACGATATATTACCACAACCCTTGTCAGCGGAGGAGGAGGCAGCACTGATCGCCGCATTGCCGGCTGGCGGAGAAAAGACACGGCGCATACTGATTGAACATAATCTGCGCCTTGTTGTGTACATCGCACGAAAATTTGACAACACAGCCGTGGGCGTAGAGGACTTGATTTCCATTGGTACAATAGGGCTCATTAAAGCGGTCAGCACCTTTCAGCCGGAAAAGAAAATTAAGCTTGCAACCTATGCTTCTCGCTGTATTGAGAATGAGATTCTGATGTATTTACGAAAAAATATGGCAAGACGAACAGAGGTATCCATTGATGAACCCCTCAATGTGGATTGGGACGGAAATGAGCTGCTTCTTTCTGATGTGCTGGGAACGGATAATGATTTGGTGTATCAAAGAATAGAGGGGGAAGAAGAGCATAAAATGCTTCTGGCGGCGATGGAAAAGCTTTCGGAACGAGAACGTACGATTATGAAGCTGCGGTTTGGGCTTGGCGGGTGCAACGAAAAGACGCAAAAAGAGGTGGCTGACATGTTAGGCATCAGCCAATCCTACATTTCGCGTCTTGAAAAACGAATTATTGCAAGATTGCAAAGAGAATTTGCAGCGATGGGCTAAAACAGCTGATGGCCGCCGTCGCCGGCATCGGTTACATAAAAAGAAGGGGCGTATCCGATAACCTTTGTATAGGCTTCGGCAACGTGCTTTTGAAAGGCTTCTACACACTCGCATTTCACAAGGCTTACTGTGCATCCGCCAAAGCCGGCACCGGTCATACGGGAGCCTAAGCATCCCTCTTCCTTGCGGGCGGCATCTACCAAGGTATCCAGTTCAATGCCGGTGACTTCATACAGGTCTCTTAATGAGTCATGGGAGGCATTCATGTATGTGCCAAAGGCGGCAATATCGCCATTTTGCAAGGCTTCTGCAGAGCGTAGCACACGATCGCATTCGTAAATTACATGCTCGGCACGTTTGGCAACAGTGGGATTTGCAATGACACGACGGGTTTCTTCAAATACATCGGGTGCAATTTGCCCTAAATAATGTTTGTCAGGCAGGACAGTTTGCAGAGCGGCTAAAGCTTTTTCACATTCTGTCCGTCTTTCGTTATATTTACTGGTAATCAGGCTCCGCTTTTTATTGGTATTGGCAATCACGATGCGAATGTCCTTTAAAGCGAGAGGAATTAAAGAATAGGATAAATCCTTACAATCCAAGAAGATCGCATGATCCTTTTTTCCCATAGCAGAAGCAAACTGATCCATAATGCCGCAGGAAACGCCAACATATTCATTTTCGGCTTTCTGCCCGATGGTGGCCATTTCGCGCATGTCCGGTTGTTTGCCCGTAGACAGAACATAAAGGCAAAGTGCAGTGGCAATCTCAATACCGGCAGAGGAGGAAAGACCGCCTCCATGCGGCGTTGTGTCATGGAAAAGCAGGTCACAACCACAAACCGGCACACCGGATTGTATCAAGGCTTTGGCAATTCCCATTTGATAGTTTCCCCAAGGCAGTGATTTATACGCATCCATCGTATCGAATGAAGCATCAACAAAATCAGGGAGGTCAGTAGCACACATCCGAATTCGGCCGTCTTCTCTTTTGCGGGCAATAATAGTAGTCCCAAGGGTGATGGCAGCGGGAAATACGAAGCCGCCATTATAGTCTGTATGTTCCCCGATTAGATTTACCCGACCGGGAGAGAAAAAGGCATGCAGTGTGCCGCCTGCCCCAAACCGCGCAACAAATTCTTTCTGCAGCATATCTATTGTCATATTATTCCACTCCGTTCATGTATTTTGCATACGCAGCACGCAATTCCGCTGCCTTTTCTTCGGGAGCAGTGGGATTGCAATGTGCCCAGGCACCGGTTTCACTGGATGCATTAAATTTCTGCTTATTTGCCGCGCGCATGGGCGGAAAGAATTCGATATGGAAATGGAAGTCCACGGGGTTTTCTATATTAACAGGTGCCTGGTGCATGCACATCATATAGGGAAATGCATAGTCAAAAAGTGAATCCAGCATGCCAACCGTGCGCTTGATTGCCTTGCCTAAATTCTCTCGTTCACGGGCAGTAAAGTCAGTAATATACTGTACGTGACGCTTTGCACCGATATAACATCCGTACGGATATTCGGAATAGAAGGGGAGAAAGACCACAAAATCTTCATTTTCAAAAATCATGCGCTTTTCAAATCGTGCTTCTTCTTCCATCATATCGCAAAACAGACAACGACCGGTTTCCTCCTTATAAGTGCGGAAGGATTCGGTTTCCAAAGCGAGCTTTTTCGGCAAGAAGGAGTATCCATAAATCTGGCCATGCGGATGCGGCATCGTAACACCAACTACATCGCCACGGTTTTCAAAAATAAATACGTACTTGATCTTTTCATCCTTGCGCATCACATTAAAACGCTCGCACCAAAGATCAACAAGTGCACCAACATGCGCATCGGATAGTTGCGGCAAGGTTGCCGTATGATTCTTGGAGTAGAGAATGACTTCACATTTGCCGTGTGCAGGAGCCGTTTTATATACGCCGCCGGCCACATCATCCGGTGGCGGCGGATCCTGCCGAAGAGCGGGAAAGTCATTATCATATTCATAAACTGTAAAGTCATCCGGCACCTTTCCGGAGCCGGGACAAAAGGGACACCAATCGCGAGGCATTTGAGGTCTTGCCTGTCTGTGGGAGGCAATCATAACCCAATCACGTGTTAACGGATTCCACCTAAGTTCAGCCATCTTATCTACCTTTCTGTTTTTTTAAAAATTATAGCAATAGATTTGCCCTTTGTAAATGGAATAATGCAGGGATAACCTATCATTATGTGAGATTATAGGATGGAACTTCCGCCAATGAATTCACGCAGAATAGAGGTGGGCGGAACCTTTTCATCGGTGATGGGATCGAAATAACGAATAAAGTCCAAAAGGCGCAGTACCGTTGCGTGGTGCCTTTCGCAATCGAGAGCGGAGGATAGAAGTGCCTCCGCCGGTTTCCGATATACGGCGAACTCATAGGAAAGCGCGGAGTTAAAGATAATATCCGCTTCCTCCTCGTAAGGAAAGATGTTTTGAATTTCCCCTTTTTGCACATCCGGCCACATATCGAGAGTGCCGATAGCCGGGGTGTTTCGGAAACGGCTGTCACGGATAATGCGGCGGATAAGGCGTGTGTCTGTAGGAGAAATTGGATTATATCGGTCGAAACATAGAACAGTGAGCGCACTGCAATACACCTTATAGAAGCATTGGGCGGGGATGCCGCGCGTCAGCTTCTCGTTCAGCGCATGAATTCCCTCAACCACCAGCACAGCCCCGCTTGGGAGCGAAATCGTGCGGCCCTCTGGCGCACGTTCTCCAACCGTAAAGTCAAATCGGGGCACGGTGACCGTTTCTCCGTTTATCAGGCGCAGCAAATGATGGCTGAACAGTTCATGGTCAATAGCTTCCATGTTTTCATAATTCGGTTTTCCGTTCTCGTCCAAAGGCGTAGCAGAACGGCCGCGATAATAGTCATCAAGAGAAATAATCTGCGGTGTTATGCCAACAGCGCGCAGATGCAGCATTAAGCGATTGGCCGTGGTGGTTTTGCCGGACGAAGAAGGTCCGGAAATTAAAATGATTTTCTTATTTAATATATCATTTTTGATTACATCCGCAATATAGGAAAGACGCTTTTCATGCATAATTTCAGAAATATTTATACACTCGGCAATTTTCCCTTCGCGAATCAGGGTATTCAAATCATACACATCTCGCACGCCGACAACATGGCTCCAGGCCCTGTAATCATTTATGGTTTGTAAAATCTTTTTGCCGCTATGAAATGGTTGCATTCTGCCGCCGTGATTGGGATGCGGATAGCGAAGGAGAAATCCTGCTTCAAACAGCACAAGTTCAAAATCGCGCAGAAATCCCGCATGCGGAAATAATTGGCCATAAACACTGTAATACCTGCCGCTGTTTTCAAATAAGGTTACGGTATCTCGCGGAGTGCTTAAAAGCTTTTCAGCCGCCACAGGATCGCCGCAGCCTTGAAAAAGCGAAATCGCCTCTTGGATAGGTACGGTAATTGTTTTCAGTGGGAAACAGCTATGAATTAAAGTATGCATAGCATCTGTCAGCGCTTCCATATCCTTTTCGCTGGGGATATATCCTGGAATTTCGCAATACGTAGAACGATTGACAGATTGATGTACGTTCAGTGTATGACCGGGCATCACTTGGTTCATTGCAGTAATTAAAATGAACAGTAGACTCTGGCGATAGGAACGATAGCCTTCATCCGTAGTGAATTTGTACATATAAAATCCCCCTTTATTTTGATGCTATTTTCAGATACTCCTCTTTTCTGCGCAAGACATGGTCAAAATTATGGACATATGCATCGTCATATTTATAATTAAAAACGCGCACCATTTTATCCGGCAGCAAAAGGCGGCTTACGCCACCGGCACCCAGCGCAAAGAGATGGGTGCAATCTGTCATCGTTACCGTATTATAAAAGCTGGAATAGCCGGGCAAAGCATAGCCTACATTTTCAAGATTGCCTACGGTCGCTTTTTGGCGATACATATAGTAAGGCAGATATCCATCCGCTGCGGCAATGCGCCGCGCATACGAAAGCATGGCGGCGGCATCCTTGGGCTGCGGGAGTGCACCGGATTTGCGCATGGTGGATGCGCGCTTTAAATATAACGTATGTATCGTCAGGCTTTCCGGGCGAAGAGCACGGATTTCATCCAGCGTAGACTGAAACATAGGAAAGTCCTCGCCGGGCAAACCGGCAATAAGATCCGTATTTATATCGTGAAAGCCCATTTGGCGTGCAAGCTGAAAGGCACGGAAAAAGTCCTCCCGTGTATGTCTGCGTCCGATAAGACGTAGTGTATCGTCATGCAGCGTTTGCGGGTTAATGCTGATGCGTGTGATACCATTTTGCTTTAGAACCTGCAATTTCTCTTCGATAATCGTATCAGGTCTGCCTGCCTCGACTGTCCATTCCAAGCCTTTTGGAACAGCTAGGACATGACACGTATGGGAAAGCAGTTTTTCCAAAAGCGCAGGGGAAAGGGAGGTGGGCGTGCCGCCGCCTATGTAAATTGCACGAAGGCGCAGATTTAAATGCTGTATGATTTCTGCCGTTTTTTGAATTTCCTTGCATAATAAATTGACATACGTTTCGTGATCTATGGGCGTACCGGCGCCGGCAATAAAGGAACAATAACTGCAGCGCGTAGGGCAGAAGGGAATCCCGATATAAACACACACCTCATCGCGCTTTGGCGTAAATTGCTTTTCATACTTGGCCACCGCCATGGCAAGCTCGATTTTTTCCTCATCGACAAGGTAAGTGTCCCGCAACAGCGCATGAATTTCCGCCTCAGACATTCCTTCTTCCATATAACAATTTATAAGCTTTGCAGGACGAACACCGGTTAAAATGCCCCAAGGAGAAGGCATATCCGAAAGAGGGGACAATGCATAATATGCACTTCTCTTAATAAGGTTTCCGCGGTCACGCTTTGTACGGCAAAGGTCCTTTTCCATGCGTTCTGTATGGCTGATAGTTTTATCTCCCACCGTAGCAACACTTGTGACAAGAAGCATATCTTTTGTTTCGGAAAGCGTGCTTTGTAAAGAAACAGCATCATGGGAAGGAAAGAAGAGCAGAACAATTTGTTCTGCTTCGTATTGCATAGTATGGCCAATGGCTTGCAGGTTCAATAAATTCCACTCCCCCAAAATGAAGTAAAGGCGCCGATGGTTGTCTTGCTCTCGTGCCCCGGGTACACAATGGTTTCCGGTGCAAGCGAGCAAAGTCGTTTTACAGATGCAAGCATCGTTTCCCGGTTTTGCGGTTGAAAGTTTCCGATGCTACCATTAAAAATTGTGTCGCCGCTAAAAAGCGAATGATAAAACTGAAAACAGCTGCTGCCGGCAGTGTGCCCTGGCGTATGCAACACTGTAAAGTGCATGGTGCCGACGCTAATAGTATCTCCATCCGAGAAGCATTTATCAGCTTTTGCGGGATCAAAGGGAAAGCCAAACCGAAGGGCAAGGCTCCCTTCTGCGGATTCAATCATACAGGCATCCAACTTGTGAATGTAAATGGGCGCTTGGGTTTGCGCATGTAAGGCTGCCGCTGCCCCCACATGGTCAAAGTGGCCATGGGTCAGCAATATCGCAGATAACGATCCGCCCAGGCGGGAAACCGCTTCCATAATGCGCCGGGGCGCCCCACCGGGATCGATCACAACGCAATCGACAGAATCGGAAAGAACATAGCAATTTGCCCCCAAAGGGGGCAGAGATAATATTTCCATAAAAACTCCTTATTGATGCAGGCGAATGATATTGAAAACACCCGGCACGGTATACAGTCTTTTAATCACCATATTCAGTTGTTCCGCACTATTGACTTCAACCGTGAGGTTAATAATCGCCATTTTATTCTTTTGCGAGCGCGAATTAAAGGCAGAAATGCTAAGCTTGTATTCAGTCAGGGCATTTAAAATATCAGCAAGAAGAGTCTGCCGATCGGTAGATTCAATCTGAATATCTGATAAATACGAGCCTTTTTGGTCATCGCCCCAATAGCACTCAATCAGTCTGCCTTTATCCTCGTCCGAGAGAGCAGAGGGCTGCACATTGACACAATCGGCACGATGCACGGATACGCCGCGGCCCTTTGTGATATATCCGACAATTGCATCGCCCGGAATCGGCATACAGCATTTGGAAACTCTGACAAGGCAATTATCAATCCCACGTACAACAATGCTGGAATTGGAACCGGGTTTTTTCAGCGGCTCCAGCGCGATTTTAATTTCCTCATCCTTTACGGCTTCCTTGTGATATTCTTTTAACCGGGTAATGATTTTGAGCGATGTAATGGTACCATAGCCTAAGGCGGCATACATATCATCCGTGTTAGCAAAGCTATAACGGCGCAGACATTGATCCATATAAGCTTTTTTGCAAAGCTGCTCATGCGTGTAGCCTTGCCGCTTTAACTCCCTGTCCAAGAGTTCCTTGCCTTTCACAATGTTTTCCTCACGCATTTCCTTTTTGAGCCAGCTGTTAATTTTCGAACGTGCCTGATTGGTTTTACAAATCTTAAGCCAATCGCGGCTGGGACCGTGAACGGAAGCGGAGGTTAAAATCTCAACAATATCACCGGTAGCCAGTTGATAATCCAAAGGGACTATTTTGGAATTGACCTTTGCACCCATCATTTTAGAGCCAACGGCGCTATGAATGGCAAAGGCAAAGTCAATCGGCGTAGAACCGGCCGGCAGATTGATAACGTCGCCGCGAGGGGTAAAGGCAAATACTTCGTCGGTAAAAAGGTCGATTTTTAGGGTGCGCATAAATTCCTCTTCATCCGTCAAGTCCTTTTGGATTTCAAGCAGCTGGCGAATCCAGCTAAACTTCGCATCCATAGCATCCTTACCGGTTTTGCCTTCTTTATACTTCCAGTGGGCTGCAATACCATGCTCAGCCGTTCGATGCATTTCAAAGGTACGGATCTGGATTTCGCAAGGGCTGCCCTCCGGCCCCATAACCGTTGTGTGCAGTGACTGATACATGTTCGGCTTCGGCATAGCAATATAATCTTTAAATCTGCCGGGAATCGGCACATAAAGCTCATGCACCATACCAAGCACAGTATAGCAGTCGCTTACGGTATTTACAATAATGCGTACTGCAAAAAGGTCATAGATTTCGTCTATCGACTTATTCTGGGTGTACATCTTTTTATAGATGCTGTAAAAATTCTTGGCACGCCCTTCAATTTCAAAGTGAATATTCATTGCAGTCAGGCGTTCCGACAAGGCTTCTTTAATTTTTTCAATATAAGCATCGCGTTCGATACGCTTTTTGTTAATGCTTTCAACAATTTCATAATAGGCAACAGAATCAAGATGGCGCAGTGCTAAATCCTCAAGTTCCCACTTGATTTTGGAAATACCAAGGCGGTGCGCCAAAGGTGCATAGACCTCCAAGGTTTCTCGGGCCTTTATCAGGCGCTTTTCCGGCGGCATGTTTTTCAGCGTACGCATGTTGTGCAGACGGTCGGCCAGTTTAATCAGGATAACCCGGATATCCTTTGCCATGGCAAGGAACATTTTTCGAAGACTTTCAATTTGCTGTTCGGCCTTATCGGTGAATTTAATACGGTCAAGCTTTGTTACGCCTTCCACCAAAAGCGCAATATTTTCACTAAATTGATTTTTGATGTCCTCGTACAAAACCGGCGTATCTTCAATAATATCATGCAAAAGACCGGCCACAATGGCTTCCATGTCCATTTCCATATCGGTCAGAATTAAGGCAACCTCTAACGGATGCGTAATATATGGTTCGCCGGATTCCCGCCGTTGTCCCTTATGCATATCGCGGGCAAAGGAAAAAGCACGGTCCAGAAGGTCAAAATCGGGTGTTGTCTGATAGGCGGCGACGCTTTCTTTTAATTTGGCATACAATTCTTCGTAGCTTGCTTGCATGGTTTCACCTCTATTGTTTTTTCATATCGGCAATAATGATTTGCGGCGTTCGACCACCGCCATAGGTATTTATATGCAGTTCCCCGGCTACATCTACAATATCGCCTCTTGCATAGATGCTTTTCAGTGCGCCTTGGCCAAAAAAGACGGCATCCACACTGGCACCGTTTCCCCAAAGACGTAGAAACAGATGTTTTTCATCTTTGGAAGTGCGAACACCTGTAATTGTCACCTTTTCAAGCAGAAACATGGGATAACTGTTCCCGGCGCCGAAGGGTTCTAATTTTTCTATGTCCGCAGCGATAGCAAGGAGAGATCCGGATAGCGGCAAGGGTGCATCAATAGATAAAACGGGGCACATATCTTCTTCCGATAACACCTCGTCGGCAAACGCGTTGATTTTCGCATCCAGATTAGGGATTTCAGCAGTATCCAAGGTGAGCCCGGCGGCTAAAGCATGTCCGCCAAAGCGCAGAAGTGCATCGCTGCAGGCTGACAAGGCTTCAAAAAGATTAAAGCCCGGAATGGAACGGCCGGATCCCTTTGCCGTGTCCCCATCTGTGGAAATCAGTATTGTGCTTTTATAATACTTTTCTGTTATTTTGGAGGCTATAATGCCTATAATGCCGTGATGCCAATGGTCATGCTGCAGAACAAGAACTTTTTTATGGGCATAGTCCCCGGCTTCAATCGTGGCGACAGCATCCTTAAAAATGGCATCCCCTATGGCCTTTCGTTCAGCATTCTGGGCATCTAACGCGCTGGATATTTCTATCGCTTCATGATAATTATCCGTCAGAAGCAAACGCACAGCCGGGCTGCAATCTCCCATGCGGCCGGCAGCGTTAATGCGCGGTGCAACAGAAAACCCGATTTGATAGGCAGAAAGCGTATCCTGCGAAAGGCCGGATACCTCGATTAAAGCAGCAATGCCTGTTGCAGGCATTTTTCGCATTTTGCGAAGACCAAGGGCAGCGATAACACGGTTTTCTCCGGTGAGCGGCACAACGTCAGCAATGGTTGCCAAGGCAGCAATATCGACATAATCCGTAACTGCCGCTTTGGCGTCTTGGCAGAGTGCGGAAATCAGTTTAAAAGCAACACCGCCGCCGGCTAAGGATTTGTAGGGATACGGGCAGTCCTGCCGGTGGGGATTGACAACGGCGATCGCTTGCGGCAATACCGAGGGGACAGAATGATGGTCGGTAATGACTACGTCAACACCCATAGATTTTGCAAGTTCCACCTCGGCGCAGGCAGTAATGCCGGTGTCTACTGTTATAATTAAGGTGGTACCCTCTGCAGCGATTTTTTGAATGGCATCGCCGTTGAGTCCATACCCTTCCTTTTGCCTATCGGGAATATAAAAATCACATAGGGCATGCTGCTTTTGCAAATACAAAAGCAGCATAGCAACAGAGGAAATGCCGTCAACATCATAGTCCCCATACACAGTGATTTTTTCCCCATTTTGAATGGCGGCTTGTATACGGGCACAGGCTTTATCCATATCCTTCATGGAAAAGGGATCGTGCAGGCCGGCAATACCGCCTGTAAGAAAGTCCGCAGCCTCTGCCGGGGCAATACCGCGGACCAGCATAATCAGCGCAAGAAGCGGGCTTACATGCAAAGTGTTGGCAAGCGCATGCGCAGTGGCTTTGTCAATGTCATTATAAAGTATATTCCATCTTTTGTTCAAATTAGCACCTTCAAAATTCACATTTCTTTTTATTCTACCACAAAAACGTATAAAACACAATAATTTTATAGAATACTGTTGTAAAAAAATAAATAATCTGCTATAATTATTCTGTATCAAATTGGCTTGATTTGAAATAGGAGGGATAGTATGCCAATACGTATACCGGATGCATTGCCCGCAGCTTCCATACTGCAAGGGGAAAATATTTTTGTTATGACGGAAAAACGGGCACAAAGCCAGGATATTCGTCCGCTCAAAATAGCTGTTTTTAATCTTATGCCCACAAAGATTGCAACGGAAACGCAACTGATACGGGCACTGAGCAACTCGCCGTTACAGGTGGATCTTGTGCTGCTGCATGCGGCTTCGCACCAATCAAAGAACACGTCAGACGAGCATCTTACATCCTTCTATCAAACTTTTCAGGATGTAAAAAACAAACGGTTTGACGGCCTGATTATTACCGGGGCACCGGTGGAGCTTCTCGCCTATGAGGAAGTAGACTACTGGGAAGAACTTTGTGAGGTGATGGAATGGTCCAAAACCCATGTAACCAGTACACTGCATATCTGCTGGGCGGCACAGGCCGGGCTTTATTATCATTATGGCGTGCCGAAATATAGCTTGGAAAAGAAAATGTTTGGGGTTTTCCCTCATAAGGTTGCGGCGCCTCGTGCCAAACTAATGTGTGGGTTTGACGATATTTTTTACGCGCCGCATTCCCGTCATACAGAAGTGCGCGCAGAGGACATAAATGCAGTACCGCAACTGGAAATTATGGCGTATTCTAAAGAAGCCGGCATTTATCTGGTTGCATCGCGTGATGGAAAAAATGTGTTTGTGACCGGCCATTCCGAGTATGATGCCGAAACGCTCCATAATGAGTATACAAGGGATTTAAGTCGCGGACTTCCGGTAGAAGTACCCAAAAACTATTATAAAAATGATGATCCGGAAATGCGCCCGGTTGTGCAGTGGCGCGCACACTCACATCTGCTTTTTGTCAATTGGCTGAATTATTACGTATATCAGATTACGCCGTATGATTGGGACCGGAAGGAGCATGAAGAGTGAACATTGCACCGGAGTACATATACGGCTATGCATATCGCCTGCTGGATCAGGTAACACCTCTTTTGCATGACTGCGGAAGGCGGTGCGGCGGTGCTTGCTGTGAGGATAGCGATAGCGGAACGGGCATGTACCTTTATCCCGGCGAAAAACGGATGTATCAACCCTTGCCGGGATGGGCACGCATCGATCGTTCCGGCTTTTTTTATCCCGGAGGGGAGGCGGATATTTTGGAATGTGATGGCAGCTGTGATCGCTTGAAAAGGCCATTGGCCTGCCGCATCTTTCCACTTGTCCCCTACAAAAAGCAGGGAGAGAAAATGCGCATCATTTATGACCCGCGGGCAACGGCGATGTGTCCGCTCCGGCCGCAGGAATTGACGGACAAATTTGTCCGGAATGTGACGTGTGCCATGTGCGCGGTAGAAAAGCTCAAAAGCGCGCGGCTTTTTATAGAGGCACAATCCATGCTGATTGATGCCTATGTGAAGTTTAAATTATGATTTTGGAGTTAAAGTATGTATTTAATAGCAGGATTAGGCAATCCGGGAAAACAGTATACAGATACGCGGCACAATGTGGGGTTTAAGACCATAGACTATCTGGCAGAAAAATGGAATATTTCTGTAAAAAAGATCCGTTTTCGGGCACTCATTGGAGAAGGCACCGCTTTAGGCGAACGAGTGATTTTAGCAAAGCCTTCTACCTTTATGAACGCAAGCGGCGAAAGCATTGGGGAAATTGTGCGATATTATAATATTCCATCGGAGAATGTTATTATAGTGCAGGACGATATTGCGTTGCCGGTCGGTCGACTTCGAATTCGAATAAATGGGAGCGATGGTGGTCATAATGGAATTAAGTCCATTTTATACCATTTGAGAACGGACAAATTCTGCCGCATCAAAATTGGTGCAGGAGCACCGGACGGCAGAAATATGGTGCAGCATGTTTTAGGCAATTTCTCGTATGAAGATGGCGTACAGGTTACAAAATGCATTCGCGTAACGGACGAAATCATTGAAACCATACTGACAAATGGAGTAGGGGAAGCCATGAATCGTTTTAACGGATTTGGAAAGACGGAGAGCGTATGAAAGAACTGTTTGCACCGCTGACAGAGATGGCGGAATTTCCGACCATTCTGGAGGCGGTTTCTCGAAAAAGAGAAAAAATTCATATTATCGGGCCCGCAGAAACGCAGAAAGCGCACCTGATTGCCGCACTGATTGCAGAAAGTGGCAAACGGGGTGCGGTCATTAGCTGGAGTGAGAGTGCCGCAAGGCAGATTGCGGAGGACTTAGCTTTTTTTTCGGAGCATGTAGCCTATTTACCGCAGGGCGATTTTATGACACAGTGGGCAGAAGGCGTGGGTAAGGATTTGGCAGGCACACGTTCGGAAGCATTATACCGCATCACAATAGGAGATACGGCGGTGCTGAGTGTCGGCTGTCTTTTGGATTGCACATTGCCGGCAAAGGCCTATCATCCACTTTCGGTAAAGGTGGGAAACACGGTGGAGGGGCTTCCCGAAAAGCTGACAGAGATGGGGTATCAGCGTGTGCCTATGATTGAAGGGCAGGGACAGTTTGCTGTGCGCGGCGGCATTGTGGACGTTTTTTCCTCCACAGAAAGTCAGCCGATCCGCATAGAATTATTTGATGCGGAGGTTGACAACATCCGTCGCTTTGATCTTGAAACACAGCGCTCCGTTGAAAATTTAGAGGAAACCGTCATTGCACCATTTAGCAGCGAAATGTCGGATGGCGACATATTGGATTATTTCGGAGAGGATACGATTTTTATTCTGGATGAGCCAAGGCGTGTCAGCGAAGGTGCAGAGGCCTATACAAAAGCAGTCAAAATGAAGGTTGCAGAGCTTGTGATGCAAAGCAAAACCAAGGAACCCAAAGCGGTCAACATACAGGACTATGCCGTATCGCTTGCAAAAATGGAAAAGGCAGTGGTATGCGGCTTTTCTGCAATTTCCCAAGGCGGAATGGAAAAGCCGACCGTTACGGTGCAGCTGCCTTCTGTCACCATTGCATCCTATGCCGGCAAAATGGATTTGCTGTGTGAGGATGTAGAGCGTTGGCGCAAGAACCAGTATCGTATTTACATTATGGCTGGCGGCGAAAATCGTGCAAAGGGTATCATGGAAGCACTGGCAGAACGGAAAATTCCTACGGAAATCGGCGCGGAAGATGTTTGCCCAGCCCGTGGGATTGTAGCCGTTTTTGAACTGCCGCTGGGTAAAGGATTCATTTATCCGCCCATAAAAACGGTTTTTATCAGTGGCGGCGATGTGTTTTTAAAAAAGAATAGAAAAAAGCGCGGTGGCTTAAGCGGTGCGAAGGCACTCCGCAGCTTTGATGAGTTAAAGCCCGGAGATTTTGTGGTGCATCGTGTGCATGGGATTGGCCGGTTCATTACAATGGAAAAAATTGAGACTGACCATGTAGAGCGAGATTATCTCAAGATTGAATATAAGAATCATGATATGCTTTATGTCCCGGTTACGCAGCTCAATTTATTGTATAAGTATTCCCATGCCGGGGAAGAAACCGCACCGCCGCGGGTCAACCGCTTGGGCGGCGGCGAATGGCAAAAGACAAAGTCCGGCGTAAAGCATTCCGTTCGGCAACTTGCTATCAAGCTTGTGGATTTATATGCGGCCCGCAGCCAGATGACAGGGCATGCATTTTTAAAGGACACGCCATGGCAGTCAGAGTTTGAAAGCACGTTTCCTTATGAGGAAACACCGGATCAGATTACGGCTGTTGCAGAAGTGAAAAGTGACATGGAAAAGCCAAAGCCGATGGATAGACTTTTATGCGGCGATGTGGGCTACGGGAAAACGGAAGTTGCAATTCGTGCCGCTTTCAAATGCGTGATGGAAGGCATGCAGTGCGCGTATCTTGTGCCGACAACCATTCTGGCAGCCCAGCATTACAACCACTTCGTAGAACGTATGAAAGATTTCCCGCTGCGTGTAGAAATGCTGTCCAGATTCCGTACAGCGGCACAGCAGAAGAAGATTATTGCAGGCCTTGCAAGCGGAGAGGTAGATATTATTATCGGCACGCATCGGCTGTTGGGTGATGATGTTCAATATAAAAAGCTCGGCCTTTTGATTATTGACGAGGAACAGCGCTTTGGCGTGGGAGATAAAGAAAAAATTAAGGACATGAAAAAGGGTATTGACGTTTTGACCATGACTGCAACGCCTATTCCGCGTACCTTGAACATGGCTATGACGGGGATTCGTGATATGAGCGTTCTTTCCAATCCGCCGGAGGAACGGCAACCTATTCAAACGTATGTGTTTGAGTATGATGCCACGGTGGTACGGGATGCGGTGGAACGTGAGCTGGAGCGTGGAGGACAGGTGTTTTACGTGTTTAACCGTGTGCAGGGGATCTATCGGGTAGCTGATTCGCTGCAAAAGCTTGTGCCGGAGGCAAGAATCGTGGTGGCACACGGCCGCATGAATGAGGAAGAACTTGAAAATGCCATGATGAAAATGATGCATCATGAAGCGGATTTATTGGTTTGTACCACCATTATCGAATCCGGGATTGATATTCCGAACGTAAACACGCTGATTGTGGAAAATGCTGATCATATAGGACTTGCACAGCTATATCAGCTGCGCGGGCGCGTTGGCCGTTCTAATAGAATTGCCTATGCATATCTAACCTTCAGACGAGATAAATCGCTTTCCGAAGTTGCGGAAAAACGTCTGCTTGCCATTAAGGAATTTACAGAGCTTGGTTCCGGCTTCAAAATTGCGCTGCGGGATTTGGAAATTCGTGGTGCGGGAAATCTGTTGGGACCGGAACAGCATGGTTTTCTGTCTTCTGTAGGGTATGATATGTATGTACGGCTTTTAGAAGAGGCTGTGGCAGAACTGCGTGGAGAAGAAGGAAAAACAGAAGCAGTGATTGACCTGACGGTGGATGCCGGCATTCCGGATGCCTATATTGAAGATACACGGCAAAGGCTGGAGGCTTACCGTATGATTGCGGAAATTGGCAGCGAGGAGGAAGCGGTTTCTGTTACGGATGTTTTGATTGACAGGTTTGGCGAACCTCCGGCAAGAACATTGCGGCTGATTGACGTTGCACTCCTTCGCGTATATGCAGAGGCTGCCGGTATTGGGGAGGTGACGCAAAGCGGCGGCAAGGTTATTATGTATTATGACAAGAAACCGAATATGGAACGAGTCAGCGCCGTTATTGCAGAAAACCGCGGTGGCATCTTGTTTGGCGCAGGCGAACGTCCGTACCTTGCCTTGCGGGAGAACTTTTTAAAGAATGTGAATGATACGAAAAAAATAAAAAAATTGCTAAAAGACTTGAAAAATTGACAGAAGTGTAGTATGATAGTTGAGTGTGAAATTAACTGGAAAGGAAGACGAAAATGAAGAGAATTAAACTGTTGGCTATTTTGGCGGCGGCACTCATGCTTCTTTCGGCATGCAACATTATCAATGTTACCGAAGCAGCTTCTATTGGGGATACGGTTGTGTATAAGGGAGAATTTGCGTATTATATGCAAATGGGTAAATCCGCTGCCATGAAGGAAGCGCAGGCACAGGGGCTTACCATTGAAACAGATGATGACTGGAATAACGTAAAAATCGGTGAAAAGACGGCTGCACAGTATGCAAAAGATGAAGCAGTGAAGAACCTAAAAAGTGTGATGGTGGCAGAAGCGAAGGCAAAGAAGGAAGGCTTTACGCTGGATGATGCAGGGAAAGAAGAAATTAAGACCACAAAAGAAAGCATGATCAGCCAGATGGGCGGCCGCTATGAGTATGAAAACGTACTGAATGATATGGGCATTAGCCAAACAGAGTTCAATACTTTGATAGAACGCAGCGTTTATGCAGGCAAGTATTTAAGCCAGTTTGCAGAGAACGCTGATGAAGTCAAGGTATCGGACGATGAAGCGATTGCAAAATATGATGCTGATTATGTATATGTAAAACATATCTTGATATCCAACCAGGCACCGGAAGATACAACAGAAGAAGCTGTGGTGGAAGAAGCACCTTTGGCGGAGGGCACAGAAGCTGAAGAGAATGTACCGGAGGCGGAGGCAATTGACTATGATGCAGAAGCCAAGAAAGAGGCGGAAGGCATTTTAGAAAAACTCGCAAGTGGTGCAGACTTTGAGAAACTGATGAACGAGCATTCTGATGATAGTCGCGATGAAAACGGTAAACTGCAGAGCAACGGCTACATCATGACGGATAATGGACAAATGGTTAAGGAATTTGAAGATGCTGCCATGAAGCTGGAGATTGGTGCATATACAACTGAACTAGTGCAAACCTCTTACGGATACCACATTATTAAGAGGTTTGAAAACCCCAAGACCGGGGAGGATTATACCAGCACATTAGAAGACATTAAAAAGGAACTTGCCAACGAAAAGACAGAAGACCTGATTAATGCATGGGCAGAAGAAATTGGCTTTGTCCTGAACCAGAAGTTTATCGACAGAGTTAAGGTTAAAATGGAGGGATAAGTTTTGTCAGGGCATTCTAAATGGAGTAATATCAAGCATAAAAAAGAAAAAAGTGATGCGCAAAGAGCAAAAATATTCACAAAGATTGGCAGAGAGATATCTGTTATTGTTAAGGCCGGCGGCGCGGATCCTGAAGTGAATGGAAAGCTGAAGGATGTTATTGCAAAAGCGCGTTCCAACAATATGCCGAATGACAACATTATGCGTTGTATTAAAAAGGCGGCCGGGGACCAGACGGCGGATAATTATGAAGAAATTATTTACGAGGGCTATGGGCCAAGCGGTGTAGCGGTTATTGTTGAAACGCTTACAGATAACCGCAATCGTACGGCAGCAGATATGCGGCATTATTTTGATAAGTACGGCGGTAATCTGGGGCAGACAGGCTGCGTAACCTTTATGTTTGATACGCGCGGTGTGATCTTGGTGGAAAAAGGCGATGTGGATGAGGAAACCATTATGATGGAAGCCTTAGAAGCCGGTGCGGACGATTTCAGCAGTGAGGATGAGTATTTTGAAATTATGACATCCACGGAAAGCTTTGGTGCCGTACGTGAAAGCATTGAAAACGGCGGCTACACAATTGTGTCTGCAGAAATTATGCGCTTGCCGCAAACCACTGTAACCTTAACCGATGCAGAGGACTTAAAGAATATGAACAAGCTGATTGAAATGCTTGAGGACAATGATGATGTCCAGAACGTGTTTCATAACTGTGATTTGCCGGAGGACGAGGAAGAATAAAGTAGGTAGATAACAGAAGAATAGAAAAGCACATCCTTTCTGTATAAAACCTGATGGGTTTGAGAAAGCGATGTGCTTTGTGTTATTTGTTCTCTTGTGCTACATGCTGGATAAGGGTGATTGCTTCGGCAATCAGATCGGCTATGGGTTTCCTTTCCGCCCCGACAACGAACGTGTTGCAGCGATGAAACGGAATCAGCACACGTACCGCATCGCTTTGCGATACGGCAGCTGCCATAGAAGGCGTCACCTCGCCGGTCAAGGCATCCGCAAGGACAATGCCAAACGGCCCGGTAATCACATCGGCTCGCCTTGCGGCAACAAGAGTTGCGTTTTCACCCGTAGCCGCATGGTCGGCACCGGCTTTCATCATAACGGCGGTAGCAATGCTGTTTGTGCCAATCGCAGTAATTTCCACAGAGGTAGAAAGTTCTTTGCGGATGCCTTCTATTAATAAACGGCCTATTTTGCCGCCTTGTCCATCAATTACAACAATATGCATGGGGATAAACCTCCTTCAAAATTGTGTTTCTATTGTATACCAATTCGGAACAAAAGGCAAGAGTTTTTTTATAGAGCGTCTTTTTATGGAATGTAAAAAATGTATGAACGGATTTGTAAATATCTTGACAGTAAATGGTAATTTTTATATAATAAAAAGCAAAAGTTTTCCTGGGTAAAGGAGGAGCGATTTTGGTAAAAAAAATACTGTCTTGCTTAGACAAATATACTATATATGCCATATTGTGCCCGTTATTCGTTGTTATCGAAACGGTTTTGGAAGTTTTTATTCCCTTCTATATGTCCAAAATCATCGATGTAGGCATGGCAAATGGGGGTGACATAGCGTATATCAGCCGCATGGGCGGCCTTATGGTTGCTTTTGCTGTTTTATCGCTCGTTTGCGGTGCCGTGGCCGCACACTTTGCAGCGAGAGCCTCTGCAGGCTTAGCAAAAGGGATCCGTAAAAAGATTTTTGATCGGATACAGGATTTTTCCTTTGCCAATATTGACCGTTTCAGTACAGCTTCTCTGGTGACGAGAATCACAACGGATGTAACCACAACACAGCAGGCTTTTATGATGACCATTCGCAGTGTTGTACGTTCTCCGGTTATGTTGATTGTGGCAACAGTTATGGCAGTCCGGATTAACTGGCAGCTTTCTACTATCTTTTTTGTCGCACTGCCCTTTTTAGGTGCGATTTTAGTCATTATTGCAATTCGGGCGTTTCCGCGTTTCAAATATATGATGAAGATTTACGACAAAATGAATGGCAGCGTGCAGGAAAACTTAGCCGGGATTCGTGTTGTGAAATCCTTTGTCCGAGGCGATTATGAATCAAAGCGCTTTGCCTTTTCTGCTGATGAGGTGAAGCATGCACAAATACGGGCAGAAAAGCTCTTGGCATGGAATATGCCGGTTATGCAAATTACGATGTACGGCACGATTACGGCAATTGTATGGTTTGGCGGCCGCTTTATTATTGGCGGCATGATGACAGCAGGTGAACTGATGGGCTTTATCAGTTATGTGTCGCAAATTCTTATGTCACTGATGATGTTGTCCATGGTGTTTGTCCTCCTGATTATGTCCCGTGCATCCGTGGCGAGAATAGCAGAGATACTGGATGAAGTGCCGGATATTGCAGATGATGGAACGGAAACCACAGTTTCTGACGGCAGTGTTGCCTTTGAAAATGTTTCCTTCAGCTACTTTAAGGATGAGAATAATGTTGTTTTGGAAAATGTCAGCTTTTCGATTGCAGCCGGCGAAACCGTAGGCATAGTAGGCGGTACAGGTTCTTCCAAAACGACACTTGTGCAGTTGATTCCAAGGCTATACGATGTTTTGGGAGGCACCATACGGGTCGGTGGCAAGGACGTGCGGCAATACAAGGTTGCTGCTTTGCGGCAGGCTGTGGCAATGGTGTTACAAAAAAACGTGCTGTTTTCGGGCACAATTCTGGATAACCTGCGTTGGGGTAACCAGAATGCTACGGAGGAGGAAGTGGTTAACGCTTGTAAAATTGCGCAGGCACATGCGTTTATTTCTTCCTTCCCGGATGGGTACCAGACGTTGCTTGGGCAGGGGGGCGTAAACCTATCCGGAGGGCAGAAGCAACGGCTTTGTATTGCCCGCGCGCTGCTGAAAACGCCGAAAATTATGATTTTGGACGATAGTACGAGTGCAGTGGATACGGCAACGGACAGTAAAATTCGTGCAGCACTTCGTGGGAATCATAAAGATATAACAACGATTATTATTGCCCAGCGCATTTCCTCGGTTTGCGAGGCGGACAAAATTATTGTACTTGATGACGGAAAGATAAACGGCATCGGTACGCATGAAACGCTGATGCGTGAAAATGCCATATATCGCGAGGTCTATGAATCACAACAGGAAGGAAAGGTGACAGCGTAATGAGACCAACCACCAAAAGTGTCCGCAAACCCCAAAACGCGAAAAAAACACTTAAGCGGATTTTAAGCTATTTGGATGCCTATAAAGGGCGGTTGCCGGTTGTTGCGATTAGTATTATCATAAGCTCTACGGCCGGGGTCGCAGGCACCTATCTTTTAAAACCCCTTTTAAATAATTATATTGTGCCGTTCATCGGTCAGCAAAGTCCGGATTATTCCGGCTTTATCCGCCTTATTTTAGTACTGGTTTTGATTTATGCATCGGGAGCATTATGTTCCGTCCTCTATTCGCGTATGATGGTCGATATTTCAAAAGGTGCTCTGGCAAAAATCCGTAAGGATCTTTTTTCTCACATGCAGAAGCTTCCAATTCGCTTTTTCGACACGCATACGCATGGCGAATTAATGAGCTGCTACTCGAACGATATTGATGCATTGCGTGAAATGCTCAGCCAGGCAATCCCGCAGTTCTTTTCCTGCTTATTGTCTTTTACGGGTGTCTTTGTAATGATGATTGTATTAAGCCCGTATCTCACCATATTGGCAGTGCTTATGCTTTGCCTGATGCTCTTGGTTGTAAAAAAAATCGGTGCCAAGAGTGCAGGGTTTTTCCGGGCACAGCAAAAGTCTATCGGTGCTTTAAATGGCTATGTGGAAGAGATGGTGGAAGGGCAGAAGGTTGTGCAGGTTTTTGGTCATGAGGATAAGGTAAAAAAGGATTTCGTCGCTTTGAACGAAGAGCTATGCACGTCTGCGACAAATGCACACACATTTGCCAATATTCTTATGCCTATTATGGGGAACCTCTCCTATCTGCATTACGCGCTGACAGCGGTTTTGGGAGCAATTCTGGCTTTGCAAGGGCTTTCGGATGTAGGTACAATTGCTTCCTTCTTGCAGTACACGCGTTCGTTTGCCCAGCCACTTACGCAAATGTCCCAACTTTTTAATTCTATTTTGAGTGCGATGGCAGGCGCAGAACGTATCTTTGCGGTGATTGATGAACCTATTGAGGCAGACAACGGCGATGTGGTGTTAGAGAAAAAAGACGGGGAATGGGTTTGGTGTGTGCCGGGAAAGGAAACAACCTATGTTCCGGTGCGCGGTGATGTTCGTTTCCATGATGTGACCTTTGGGTATGTGCCTGAAAAAATGGTTTTGCATCATGTGTCATTGTATGCAAAGCCGGGGCAGAAAATAGCGTTTGTTGGCTCAACCGGTGCGGGAAAGACCACAATTACGAACTTGATAAATCGCTTTTATGATATTGAAGAAGGGACGATTACCTATGATGGAATCCCGATTCAGAGAATTTGCAAAGAAGATTTAAGACGTTCCATGTCTATGGTTTTGCAGGATACGCATTTGTTTACAGGGACTGTGGCCGATAACATTCGGTACGGCCGTCTTGATGCTACAGATGAAGAAGTGATTGCCGCTGCAAAAATTGCAAATGCGCATACGTTTATTATGCATCTTGAAAAAGGGTACGATACGGAATTGTCAGCAGACGGCGGAAATTTAAGCCAGGGACAAAGACAGCTTCTTTCGATTGCGCGTGCGGCTGTTGCTGATCCGCCTGTACTGATTTTAGATGAGGCAACAAGCTCTATTGATACAAGGACAGAAAAGCTGATAGAAAAAGGCATGGACAAACTGATGGAAGGCAGAACAGTGTTTGTAATTGCCCACCGCTTGTCTACGGTTCGGAATGCAGATGCAATTATGGTATTGGAAAATGGAAACATTATTGAACGCGGCGACCATGATGATTTAATCAAAAGCCGCGGCAAATACTATCAACTCTATACCGGCATGTTTGAATTGGAATAGATCAAATGTTTGCAGCAGCTACATAGGCACTACTCCAAGCCCATTGCAGGTTGAAGCCGCCGCAGTCGCCATCAATATCGAGCACTTCGCCGCAAAGAAATAAGCCGGGTACGAAGTAGGATTCCATGGTTTCGGGGCAAACCTCATCTGTGCAGATGCCACCTGCAGTGACTTGTGCATTTGCCCAGGGCATAACCCCGGAAGCAGACAGACGAAAATCGAATAAGAGTTGAACGAGCGTGTCATGGTTTGTGGCACGCTTTATAATTTCCCGGGCAATGTTCTTAGGCAAAAGCCCATACAGAAAACACTCGCCGGTGAGATGGGGGCAGGCCTTGCGACGATTGTTGAGCAGTTCCGAGATAGAAGCTTTATCCATGCCGGGGAAAAAATTGATGGAAATTGTCACATTTTGTCTGGCAGAGGCGTGTGCAGAGACAATACGGGATAAATTGAAAATAGGCGGGCCGGAAAGACCGTAATCCGTAAACAAAATCTCGCCGGATTCCTGCCGAATGAGCTTATCCCCAGCATACACAGAGGCTGTACCTACATGCTTTGTCCCTTTAAGGGCATGCATAGAAGGGGTTGTTTTCACCTGGACCAAGGAAGGGATAGGGGGTACAATCGAATGCCCTAATGCGGTCAAAAGGGTATACCCCTGTCCGTCTGTCCCCATAGAGGGTGCAGCCTTGCCGCCGGTAGCAACGATGACAGTCTTGGCAGAATAGGTTTTGCCATCCTCTGTGCTGAGAGAAAAGCCGTTTTTTGTCGAAACAATTCCGGTAATGAAGGAATTTGTATGTTCCACAACAGAAAGACGCTGCAATTCTAAACGCATAAGATCAAGAACAGCATTGCTTTGCAGGCTCTGCGGATAAAGCTTTCCGTTCTCTCCTTCCATGACAGGCAAGCCGATACTCTCGAAAAACCGGATTGTATCCGATACAGAAAAGGCCTCCAGTGCGTATGTGGCGAAGGAAACACTTTTTCCGTGATAGCGGCGCAAGGCAATCTGGCGATTGCTGATATTGCATCGCCCATTACCGGTGGATAAAAGTTTTTTTCCCACACGCGGCAAGCGTTCTAATAAAAGAACCTGCTTTCCGCGCCGCGCTGCAAAAATAGCAGCGCATAATCCGGCAGCACCGCCGCCTACAATCGCTGTGTCGTACATTTCCAATCCCCTTTTTAGATGAAAGTATCATTGCAAAACCATGCAAAAAATTAATGCCAAGAATATATATAAGTTTAGCAAAAGTAAAAAAATCTGTCAAGCATTTCGTTGCATTATCATGGATTCTTTTGTAGGTTTTCTATGAAAAGACGGAACAAGATGGCAACTCGTTTGAGGATGGCCATCCAGTACATTACTGTTATGCGTTGAAGAAATCTTGGATTGCTGCAACCTGCAAAGCTACTGCTTTTCTTCCGATGTCATAGACTTCTTTCAGTTTATTTGGATCCTTTTCAATTTTTCCTATCTGTAGTTTTTCTTTAGGACGAATTACGAATAGCTTCCCCTGTTTTTCTTGTTCTTTTATATATGCAAGCGTTTGGTTATAGACAAGATGGCGGTTCTCCATCGCTTCTACGAGTTTTGGATACTTTCTATATTTGAATCGTATAAAAGGCATGAGACGATTCTTCTTTTTCTCATAGCATGCAGGCTGAGTCAGCACGACAACATTTTTCGTATATCCCAATTTTTCAAAGTATTTCACCGGTATGGAATCGGCAATTCCGCCGTCAAGCAATTTCTGACCGTCTATGTCCACGATTTGAGATACCATCGGCATGGAAGCAGAAGCTCGAATCCAATCAAAACAGTGGTCGTCTTTTCCACCATAGTTGTGATATACAGCTTCTCCTGTTTCAATGTCCGTACAGACAACATAAAAATCTATCGAATTGCTTTGAAAGGTTTCAAAATCGAACACATCGTATTTCATCGGCACTTCACCGTAAGCAAAATCCGTATTGTAGATATTTCCGGTTTTGATCAGACTTCCGATTCCTGAAAATCTCTTGTCATTGCAATATTTCATATTGTATCGAATCGCTCTTCCGATCTGTTTTGATTTATAGTTACAGCCGAAAGCAGCACCGGCAGAAACGCCGATTATCCCATCGAAGTCTATTCCGTTTTCCATCATCACATCCATGACACCGGCGGTAAACATCCCTCGCATGGCTCCACCTTCTAAAATCAAGCCTTTTTTCAACTTATTCACATCCATTCCAAAGATTCTGTACGCTCGTGGATAACACGGGCTTACAAGTAAATTAGATATCTCAACTATGCCGAAGCCTCAATGCGATCATCACACATTTTTTCTGTAAGGAAAAAGTTTCTATGCGATATTTTATATCATTATAACATAAAAGAACAGTTTTTGGCAATACATCTATTTACGAAAAGGAGTATGCAATAAGTACAAGATATAAAAAACATTCAAAAGCAAGCATGGTAATATCTTGATAATTAAATTGATTTTTGGCATAATAAAAAGACCAGTTGGAATTTATACGGAGGGTAAATCTCTTAAAATGCCTTATTCATGCGGATGTAACGAATCGTGTCGTGCGTGTAACAGAACGTTTCTTGCATTATTCTATATCCTGTGTTACTTTAGATTTGCCGAAAGGAAAAATCAAAAGAGAAAGGAAAAAGAAGAATGACAAAGAAAGGAAAAAGAAAACTGTTTTTAGGAGGAGTGCTTGTCGCAGCTTTTGTTGTTTGGACAGTACTCATACAAACTGTGGATGTAAAACCGGTCGGACAAAACGGAACGGATATTGGATTTGCTACATTTAACTGCTGGTTTCATAAATGGACAGGCGTTCATATGACCACTTATACCATTACAGATTGGTTAGGACTCCTACCGCTATTTATATGTATGATATTTGGTGTAATCGGATTGGTACAGTGGGTAAAGAGAAGAAGTCTGGTAAAGGTGGACTATGACCTTATGATTCTCGGAGCGTATTACATTTTGGTAATGTTTGGATATGTCATCTTTGAAATAATTCCAATCAATTACAGACCAATACTGATCAATGGAGTTGTGGAAGCTTCCTATCCATCCTCTGCTGTACTACTTGTATTAGGCGTTCTGCCGACACTTGTGGAACAAATGAATCGCAGAACGCAAAATGCTGTGTTAAAAAGGAGCATCATGATTTTCGTTGTACTTTTTTCTGCATATATGGTCATTGGGCGATTGATTTCGGGTGTTCATTGGTTTACGGATATTATAGGTTCGATATTCTTAAGCATGGGATTGTTTTATATTTATAAAGCGGTCGTTATATTAATGCATAAAGAGTCAGAATAATTGGAGGTACACATTTGGAATTTAATGAAAAACTTCAAGAATTGAGAAAAACAAATTGACAAAGAGCCGATTTTTTGACAGTGTTTGCAGAGTGATAAAATCATGCACCGCTTTTGACTGTTTTTTAGGTCAAAAGCGGTGCATGATTTTTCGAGGAAAAATTTCGGAGTAAGCGGAATTGGTGTGCGATGGCTGAAAATGCTCTGATTTTAGCAAAACATCCATTACGCCGAAACTTTTCCTTTTGCAAAAATCCCATTGTTAAAGGGGTTTCGGGCAAAAAAACAGAACCGCAATTTTGTATCAAAATTACGGTTCTGTTTTGGCGCGCTGTAAGGGATTCGAACCCCTGGCCTTATGGTCCGTAGCCATACGCTCTATCCAGCTGAGCTAACAGCGCAAGCTCTCTTAAGCGACTTATATATTATAGCACATGTAAAACAAAATTGCAAGTTTTTTTTCAAAAATTTTCTTCATTCTCTTGATTCTGTAGAATTTGGCAGGCAATCGCTGCGTTTTCTTCGGCTTTTTCGCGAAGCACATTTGCTTTTTCATGCAACATTTCCTGGATTTTTTCACGATTTTCGCAGATGTCATCGATATATGCACAAAGTATGTCAACATGAATATCTTGCATGTTGATGGTGCGGTCCTGCCCGATATACTGCATAAAGCTGGAAACCTTTGGGTCATAGGTGAGCCCGATCATGGGAACGCCGCCGGCAGCGGCATAAATCAGCGTGTGTAGCCGCATGCCGAGTACGATATCACATTTTCGGACAATTCCGATAGTTTCATTGACCTGATATTCTTTTTGCAGAATATAAAGCTTTGTATGCATGTGTTCAGAGAGCCGAATGGCAGCTTTGGAATCCATATATCTTTTCATAGGAATAAATATTGGGATCAAACCATAGGTGTCTGCAGCATAATCTAAGCATTTTGCAATTTTCTGTACGCAAGATTTATCAGTGATCGGCCAGGGGCGAAGAGATATGCCGATATAATGCATGCCGGTGGGAATACCTTCTTCCTCAAAAAGCATGTCGACTTCCTTGCTTGATATGCCATCGAGTGCGAATGCAGGATCTGCGGTCACCTGCATGGGCACTTGCGTTACACCCATGTCCTTAAGCTCTTGGAGGGAAACTGCATCACGCAGTGTGACCATATGGCACTTTTCGATTTCTTTAGCTGTGCGCTTAATATTTTTCCCATGCAAGGGGCCAATACCATTTGCATATAGATATACTTTTGCACCAAGCGAACGAGCAGTGCGCATAATCCACAAATAATACCATAAAGACTGCGCGCTTGTGACATCCTGCAATAGGCTGCCGCCGCCAAAAATAAGCATATGCGATCTCTTGCATATTCTGCGTATTCCAAAATAATTGAATCTGTGGGCAGAGTCCGTGCCATATTGCTCACGTGTTTCACATGGCTTTGCAGAAAGAACCAAGGCGCGAATAAAAGGCATTTGTTTACGAAGACTACACAAGACAGCTTGCAGAAGTGCATCATCTCCGCTATTATGAAATCCATAGTATCCGCTAAGTACAACATCATATTCTGCCTTGTCTGTGTAGTCACGCAATACAGCATTGTAGATTTTCACATGTTCTTTTGCAAGGCTTGTATTCGAAAAATGATTGGTCGCCTTTTCAAACAAGGCCTCGCCCAAAGATGCACGAAGCGAGGCATCTTGAGCAAATTGCAGGATTTTTTTTGCAAAGGTGGTATAATCCTCCGCCGGGAAAAGCAGACCGGTAACGCCCTCCTCGATTAAATCCGGAATGCCGCCGACTGCCGCGCTGATGGTAGGCTTTTTCATCCGTGCGCCCTCAAGCAACACGTAGGGGAAGCTTTCACTTCGAGAGGATAAGGTGTTTATGTCTATAAAGTTTATAAAGCTATATATGTCTTGAATAAAGCCGGCAAAAGTAAGCTTGTCCGAAATGCCTTCCGATTCAGCAAGACGAACCAGTGCCTCACGACCTTCACCGTCTCCGGCAATAATAAATCGTAAATTCGGGTTTTCTTTTGCTGCAACAGCAGCAGCGCGGATAAAGATATCATGTCCTTTTACGTGGTCGTGTCTGCCAATCAGGCCAATATAAAGAAGGGAGGGGTCATATTCAATGCCAATGCGTTTGGCAAAAGCAGCACGGTCATCAAATACAGGATCCTTAGAATAGTCCATACCGTTGTACACAGTGAACACGCGGTTGGGTCGAAAACCACGTTTGATCAGCATATTTCGAAAATTGGTAGAAACACCTATATAATAGTCCATTTTCCGCAGTGCGCGTACATTCAGGCTTGTGTATACAAGCTTACGATAAAATCCGTCAAAGTCCATTAAATAGTCGCTGTGAACGGTTGTAATAACAGGAATATGCACGCGCTGTTTTACATATTGCGCAATAAAATTTGCGCGTGCACCATGCGCATGAATCAGTGCATAGCCTTCGTTTTTTACCATTTCCGCAATACTGCGGATAACGGAAAGATCAAACCTGCTTTTTTGCAAGACTAAGACATTTTCAATATTTCTCTCCTGTAATTGCTGATAAAAAACACCGGGAGTTAAGCAAACAATTTTTACATCAATCATTGTTTTTAGTGCATCCAAAAGGGCAAAGACATGTGTCTTTGCTCCGCCGGAATCGCCGCCGCTAATAAGATGCAAAACCTTCATTTAAACCCCCTAAACCGATCTGTCCGTATTTTTCTGCTGTGCAAGCTTGATTGCTGCCATTGCGACACCTGCGATGATGAAGAAGGCAAGCTGAACACGTGGATAAAACCAAGTGTATTCTGCAAACCCGATTGTTGTGATGCCGGTGATAGAAGCAACAGCCGCACAAAGAGTGCCGCGCAATACACCGGGGGCAGTGCGCAGGGTCTGTGCTGTCGCACGCCGAATTAAACTAAGGCTATACCATAAAAGGCTAAGAAGCCCCAAAATTCCCATTTCAATTAAAACCTCTAAAAACTGCATATGAGAATGGGGTGCCGCACCAGTCATGCCCACACTATAGGAAGGATAAATAGCGCGGAAAGAGCCTGTCCCAAGCCCCACACCTTGTATCCAACGACCTTTCAGCATGCGAAGGACAGAGGACCATATATTGACACGATAGGAACTTGAAGTATCCTTTAAATTGCCAATGGTCATAATTCGATTCAGCACGGTTTGCGGCAATAAAGGAATACAACATAGAATGAGAACAATCAGTGCAGGAAAAATTTGTCTTTTATAGAGAATCGTAAATATGGTGGCGGCAATGGCAAAAGCCAGCCAGCCGGAACGTGAATATGTCAAAATTAATGCTAAAACACCAACACCTACAAGAAAAAGTCCCAAAAGCTTTGTCAAATCCTTCTTTCTTGTGGTGGCCCATACGTATGCAAAGGGAATAAAAAGCATTAAAAACTCTGCCAAATTGTTGGGGTTGCCAAGGGTGGAATAGGCGCGCCCGGGCATTCCTTGATTTAGATTCATATCCGTTAACAGAATATCCTGCTCAATGCCCAAGATACGCTGAATCATTGCACCTATGGATACCACGGCCATTGTCCATGTCATAACGCCCAAAAAAGTTTCTATCCTTTTTTCGGAGGACAGAATACCATAGATGACAAGTGCTAAAAGAAATGATGTCCAAAAAAAGGCTAATGAACGCAAGCTATCCTGCATATCATGTGAGCCATATACACTGATCGTTGTGATAAACACAAAAAAGAGGAACGGAACCCAAAGCCCGTTCGTCTGCCGGCCTAAATCTTTGCGTCCGCTGAGCAGACATAGGAAATAAAGGCCACAAAGCCCGAGAACGAAGAGTAAAGCATAAAGATTATTCCAGTAATTGTGCGGAATAATATAAATGACTAAAACGCCTATAAACAAAAGCGTTGATAGATGCAGAAAAAAAGAGGGCTTTATAAGACGGTTATACAGGCGATTATTCAGGCTTCCGTGATTGAAACCGGCAATGCGCGCATACAGACGACTGAAGAACTGCAAAATACTGTTCCACACCTTACGGAGAAGGCCATAAAAGAACGAAGTATCAACCCGACTGTCAATATTGGTCGGACGCACAAACCATTTTATAACCTTACTGCCCCTTGCACACTGTCCAATCGCGTGAAAGAGCCGATTGAGTATCCGCACGGGAATAGAGGTCATGAACGCAATGCATAAACGTTTAAACAACGTTATTACCACGCTACCTTCTATCATGTTCACACCGTCCTTATGCTGTCAATTCCTGAATATCATACACACGCAAATAAAGTTTTGCATCTCCTGCATGCAGAACCATGCTGTGCCCGATGCCATAGAGCGTACCTTCGATTTCAACACCGTTTGCAGTCTTTTCACCATGTACCGTACCGGTAATGGTGACAGAACAGAAGCCTTCCCGTTGCGAAAGGACATACTCTCCGTCCTGGTTTGTGACCCAAGATATCGGCGCTCCCTTTTCAACCTTTGTAACGACACCGATAGGTTTGCCGTGTGCGCCGTCAGTCATAGTGTCACCAACCTTGATTTTATCTACAACCCACTCGTTGGCCTCTTCGAGATAGAACTGCATTTCAATGGATCCTTTCCCCGTGAGCGCACTGCCTGACAAGCCGGAGGGTGCGAGAATTTTAATACCAACCACAGCAAGCGCCGCAATAAGCACAATGATGATAATAAGGTCAATAATATTTATTTTACCGAACAAGCGGCCCTTTTCATCCATTAACATAAAATGCCCCTTTCTATTTACCCATTTTGTTTAAAACATCAACGTATATAGTATATATGATTTCCAGAATTTTGTCAAGATTAAACACGGTTTCAATCGCCATTTTACCATTTTTACCATACGTTGCACAAAGGTCAGCATGGGTTGCTAAGCTTTCAATTGCGTTTGCCATCCCCTTTGTATCGCCGTATTCAACCAAGATTCCACAATTGTTTTCCGGATTGATAATATCTCCATTGCCGCCGATATTGGTAGCGATTACCGGTAATCCGGCACCAAGTGCCTCTAAAATTGCAAAGCTTAACGCTTCGTAGCATTTGGCGGAATTAATGAAGACATCCGCACCTGCCAACAGATTCGCCGCATCGTTGCGATAGCCTAATTGGAGAATTCTGTCTTCCAATCCCTTTTCCTTAATTCTTTCACGAATTTCATCAAATAATTCACCATCTCCGGCTATCAGACAGACAAAAGGAATATCTTTAGACACTTCTGCAATAGAGTCTACCAAATAGGGAAGACCTTTTGCAATGTGATAACGAGCTAAAGTTACTGCCACAAAGGTGTCCGCAGAAAGACCGAGTTCTTCCCGGATGGTTGACGGTTCGCTTTGGGTTTCCTGAACGGAAAGTCCGTTATAAACAACTTTAATTTTTTCAGGTTTTACACCGTTTTGAATCAAAAGGTCTTTTCCATTATTGCATACAGAAAGAATTTGCGCATCGAATCGGGTAATAATGGAGTTGGCAATTCGCCATAAGAAATTGGTCTTTAAAGTCAGATGACAAGTATAAATGACTTTTGTTTTAGGCCGAAAGAGACGTGAAAGAACAGCTACATAATTCTCTCTGGGGTATTGCGTATGAATAATATCGATACGGTATCTGTCACAAAGCTTTGCCAGTTTCTTTGCAGCGTTCAAATCCCAAGGAGAACGCATTTTTACTTGACAGGAGGGAATACCAAGTGACTGCATATCCTGAAGAAGAGGGCCTTCCTCATTGTAGGCAAAGAAGCAGGAAGCACGTTTGCCGTGATAGGTCTTTGCCAGATTATACACATATTTTTCTGTGCCGGCCTTTCCGGCGTGATTAATTAGATATAAGATGCGCAATACTATCAATCCTTTCTGTTTTTTATTATTTTTGCAGGATTTCCGCCCACTACCGCATAGTCGGGCACGTCACGGGTTACAACTGCACCGCCGGCTACGATAGCACCATTTCCGATTGTAATGCCGGGCAGAATAATTGCATTTGCACCGATCCAAACATCATTCCCGATGGTTACTTTATGCTTGGGAGCTGTTTGCAACCGCATAGGGATTGATAAATCACTTGTTTCGTGGTTTTGCGTGACGATAGTGACACCGGGCGCCATCATGACATCATCACCGATAGAAAGAGGTCCTGCTACGCGGCAATGAATGCCGAGACCGGAGTGATTGCCAATGGAAATGTCCTTCCCGGAGGCAAAAAATGCACCATGCTCAATATTCACATGCTTGCCGCAATGCTCTAACATGCCTTTAGCCAAAATTCTTCGCAATGTGCCGGCACCTAAGCTGTACGGGAGCCCCGTGCAGGGGAGGTGGCGGGCAAAGCAATAATAGAGAAAGTAACAAACAACGCGCAAAATGTTTTTCATTATTTCACTCCTTTTTTAGGGATAAAACGGAGAAGGAAGCCCAATGCAGCATAGCAAACCACACCGACAAAGACAGGTACAATTAACCGGATGATCCGCTGCACAATTAAATCTCCGGACAAGAGAGTAAGCATGTATTGATTGGTCAGGCGCACAACCAAAAGCATAAGTGCGCTTGACAGAAGACTTAGAATAAAGGTTTTTCCCAAGCCTTTCCCAAACATACCAATTTTGCGACGAAGGAAAAACAATAAAATAACAGCACCGGTTAATGAAGCAATGGAATAGGCAAGTGGTACACCAAAGGCACCGATATAACGAATCAAAATTAGACTAAGACATATATTGATTGCCATAATGCAAAAGCCGTTGACAGCGGGCAACAAGGTTTTCTTTAAAGCGTAGAACGCTCTGTCCAGTATCTCCTTTAAGCCAATGCCCAATATGCCGATAGAATACATAGTGAGCAGGCCGCAAGCAATACTGACATCCTTTTCAGTGACCTTGCCCCATTTGGAAATCAACTCTAAGAGCGGCTCTTTCACCGCAATAAAGCCAAACGTAACGGGGAGTAAAAGGATGATGACAAAATGCAAAATGTGCTGCAATGTTTCTTTATATTCATCCATGTTGCCAACGGCAGCACTGGCGGTCAGTTTCGGATAGATAACAGCCGTAATGGAATACACAAATGCAAGAACCATGTAAAGGGTTATATTCTGTACATAATTGAGAAGTGTGACCATGCCGGGAAAGGAGGTAATCATGGTCGTATTATAAAACATGTTTATTTGATAAGCAGATACACCCAAAAGGACAGGCCCTGTCATGCGAAGCGCAGTTTTCATATCCGGACTGCGCAGGTCAAACCGCGGAGAATACTTGTATCCGACACGAATCAGGGGTGGTACCAAAATAAACGCCTGCAAGCAAAGCCCGATAAGGGTCGCAAGCAACAAACCGAAAACGCCGTATTTATCACCCAACAAGAAAACATAGGCAATGACAACGAGGCTACTTGGTACGCTTACGAAGGCCGGCCACCCATATTTACCATGTGATTGCAGCATACCCTGAAAAATGTAATTCAATCCATAAAAAAGCATGGCCGGCATCATAATCATTAATGCCTTCATGGTAAAATTGTATTCACCAAGCTTCGTGAAACGCGGCAAAATAGGAGATAAGGCAATGCCGATTAGCACTAAGACGGCAGTAAAGGCGGTTGCCACTGTAATTAGGTTATCGGCAAAGGACTTCGCCTTTTGATTTTCGTGGTTTGCTATGTAGCCGGCATAGATCGGCACAACCACCGTAGAAAGTGCGGTCCCAAAACAAGTAAAAATAATGTTTGGCACCGATATGGCATAGGAATATATATTCAGGAACTTGTCCGATGCGCCGAAAAAGGACATGTAAATTTGCACGCTTAAAAGAGATAAAAGCCGCGAAAAAATCATAATGACCATTACGTAACTAATGGAGCCGAGTATATTCTTTTTCATTCTTTCCACTCCACCTCTTCTTTTAAAATACGGGCGGGATTGCCACCCACCAAAGCACCGGCCGGCACATCATGCGTAACCACACTGCCGGCGGCAATCACCGCACCGTCACCAATGGTAACGCCTTTCAAAATCAGTGCACGGCACCCAATCCATACATGGTTGCCAATTGTGACAGGACAAAAAACTTCTTTTTCTGTATTTAACTTGTGATAATCTCTATCCATAATACAAACATCCCAAGAAATTACACAGTGATTGCCTATTTGAATGCTTTTTCCGGCATGCAGTTCCGTTCTGTCTCCAATGTATGTGCCACTGCCGATAGAAATAGATGCTTCGCCGTCAGTCCCCCAAGCACTCAGCTTACAATTTTTATGTAAATAGACACGATCCCCCAACGTGAGGATTGCGTTCTTTTTTTTGAGAACAACACCTTTATCCATACGGAAAAGACGACCCACGGCAGAGAAACTCCCGCGACGTAAAAATCCGCGTGTAAGACATGCGGCAATTTCCCGGTATTCACTAAACGATCTTGTCATATTCACTATCCTCTCTACTTTATATATTTCCTGGGGAATATAGTTGTTTATTTATTCTTGCCTTTGCAAAACAGGGTCGCCTTTTGTAATAACCTGCTTTTTCCATCTGCCGGAGAAAAAGAATAGCAGTGCAAGAATCAGGGATAAAAGGGAAGCGGCAGGACCGCCAAGACCAACACCGAACATGCCCATGCCCATAACAATACCGCCAATATAAGAGGCGGGAATTCTTACAAGGAGGGAGGCAAGCATACTATTAAACAAGGTAAAGGTCGTATGTCCGCTGCCGATAAACAGGCCGGTAAGACCAAACATTATGGAGGCCAGCAGATAATCATAACTGAAGGAACGCATATACTCCGTGCCGGCAGCCACTAAAGCTTCATCATTTGCAAAGATACGTAGAATTTCGCGCGGAAACAGCATAGCAATCGCAAATACGACACAACTCATGGAAAAACCAATTAAAGTACCAATTTTCATGGTTTGCACAGCTCTATCCTGCAGTCCGGCACCCAGATTCTGTGCGCTCATAGCCGCAATAGAAGAACTCATTGCAATGGCGGGCAGGATAGCAAAGGAGTTGAATTTTGCGACTGCGCCAAGGGCGGCAGATTCTGTCATGCCCAAAGTATTGACAATTGTGGTTAAAAACAAAAAGGAAAGACCAACAACTACATTCTGCACGGATGTGGGCAATCCAACTTTAAAAAGCATACGAAAGCTTTCCGGATGAAAGTTGAAGGATTTTAAATTGAAGTCAAAAACAAAATCATTTCTTTTTAAATAAAGAATACAAAGTATTAAGCTGATTGCTTGCGAAAAGACCGTCGCAATCGCCGCGCCGGAGGCAGCCATATTCCATTTAGCAACCAGCAGATAGTCTAAAACAACATTAAAAAAACATGCAATCCCTACAAAAATCAAAGGGTTTTTGCTATCGCCCATACCGCGCATAATGGCACTGAGGGCATTGTAGCCAAAGATAAAGATTGTACCAAGGGCAGTAATCAGCAGATAACGGTCAGCTTCCCAAAAGGATTCGGCAGGTGTTTGAATTAAATGCAAAATGGGTTTTCTGAAAAAAACCATAAATACTGTCATTACAACAGCAAGAACAACCAGCGTAGTTAATAGTGTGCTAATTGTAGATTTTAAAGCTTTTCTTGCACCGCTGCCTAAGTATTGCGCAATCAAAACCGTTGCGCCCGCACACAGCCCGATAACAAAATTGGTAATAAGGAGAGTTACCTGGCTGCCGATATTGACTCCCGACATGCTGGCAGTGCCGCTAAACTGTCCAACCACAATCATGTCCACTACACTATAAAGAGATTGAATCAGATTGGCAATGATAAACGGCAGTGCAAACGCCCACAACTGCTTGCCGACACTGCCCCTTGAAAGGTCTTTTTCGAACTTACTCACATTTTTCCTCCGTGTTCTATGGAATGAAATTTCGATATATTATATCATATAATGCAGATTAATGCAATAAAAACAAATGATTTTTTAAAGGCCTATGTAGGTTTGTCAATTAAATATGAAGAAAACATTGACAAGGACATAGAAAATTTGATATACTAAAATGCAGTAATAAAACACAAGAACTTTTAGGAGGTAAGTAACATGGCAAGAAAAATGAAGACCATGGATGGTAATAATGCAGCGGCATGGGCATCGTATGCGTTTACCGACGTTGCAGCAATTTACCCCATTACACCATCCTCGGTCATGGCAGAGGTTACAGACGAGTGGGCAGTCGACAAGAAGGAGAACATTTTCGGTCAGCCGGTAAAGGTTGTAGAAATGCAGTCTGAAGCCGGTGCAGCCGGTGCAGTTCACGGTTCCTTGGGCGCAGGCGCACTGACAACAACGTACACAGCTTCTCAGGGTCTTCTTTTGATGATCCCGAACATGTATAAAATGGCGGGTGAACTTTTACCCTCTGTCATTCATGTAAGTGCAAGATGCGTAGCCACGCACGCTTTGAATATTTTTGGCGACCATTCCGATGTTATGGCATGCCGTCAGACAGGCTATGCACTTCTTTGCTCCAACAATCCGCAGGAAGTTATGGATTTGGGCGCAGTTGCACACCTTGCAACCATTAAAGGACGCGTCCCGTTCCTTCATTTCTTTGATGGATTCAGAACATCACACGAAATTGATAAAATTGAAGTTTGGGATTATGCAGATCTGAAGGAAATGGTTGATATGGATGCCGTTCGTGCATTCCGTAATGGTGCACTGAACCCGGAACATCCTGTTCTTCGTGGAAGCGCGCAGAATCCTGACATCTTCTTCCAGAACAGAGAAGCTTGCAACAAGTATTACGATGAAATTCCGGCAGTTGTAGAAGAGTATATGAACATGGTCAATGCCAAGATTGGTACAGATTATGCGCTTGTAAACTACTATGGTGCACCGGATGCAGACCGCGTAATTGTTGCAATGGGTTCTGTTTGCGGAACAATTGAAGAAACAATTGATTATTTGAATGCAAAGGGTGAAAAAGTAGGTCTTATCAAAATTCATCTGTATCGTCCTTTCCCGGTAGATGCTTTCTTAAAGGCTCTGCCTGCAACATGCAAGAAGATTGCTGTTTTAGATAGAACAAAAGAGCCCGGTTCCATTGGCGAACCGCTGTACTTGGATGTATGCGCTTGCTTTACCGGTAAGAACGATGCACCCACAATCATCGGCGGCCGTTATGGCTTAGGCTCGAAGGATACCATTCCGGCAGACATCATTGCAGTGTACAAGAATCTGGATAGCGCAACGCCGGTTCGCGGGTTTACACTTTCTATCACCGATGATGTTACCAATCTCTCTCTGCCGCGTGTAGAGAATCCGGATACTTCTGCAGCCGGTAACACAGCTTGTAAATTCTGGGGTCTTGGCTCTGATGGTACTGTTGGCGCAAACAAGAACTCCATTAAGATTATTGGCGACCATACATCGTTGTTTGCACAGGCATACTTCTCCTACGATTCGAAGAAGTCCGGCGGTATTACAGTATCTCACCTGCGTTTCGGTGAAAAGCCCATTAAGTCTACCTATTTGATCAACAAAGCAAACTTTGTTGCTTGCCACAATCCTTCTTACGTAGATAAGTACGATATGGTACAGGATTTGGTTCCGGGCGGCAAGTTCCTTTTGAACTGTGCATGGGATGTAGACGAACTGTCTAACAGATTGCCTGCAAAGATGAAAAAGTTTATCGCAGAGAACAATATTTCTCTCTATACAATTGATGCGATTGGCATTGCGAAGGAATTAGGCCTTGGTAACAAGACTTCTATTGTTCTGCAGTCAGCTTTCTTTAAGCTTGCAAACGTAATTCCGTTTGAAGATGCTGTACAGTACATGCGCGATGCAGTGGTTCGTTCCTTCGGCGCAAAGGGCGAAAAGATTGTGAATATGAACCATGCTGCCATTGTGGAAGGTGAAAAGAATATTCACGAAATCGCTGTACCGGCTGATTGGAAGAACGCAACAGAAGCGGAAAAGGCAGAAAAGAATGTACCGGAATTTGTTGAAAAGATTCTGGAGAAGTGTGATAAGCAGCAGGGCGATTCTATCCCCGTTTCTACTTTCGTAGATTATGTAGACGGGCATCTGCCTCAGGGCATGGCTGCTTATGAAAAGCGTGGTATTGCAGTGGATGTTCCGGAATGGATTCCTGAAAATTGTATTCAGTGTAATCAGTGCTCTTTGGTTTGCCCGCACGCAGCAATTCGTCCGGTTGTTATGAATGAGGATGAAGTGAAGAATGCACCGGCAAACATGAAGCATAAGAAGATGAATGGTAAGGATATGGGTCAGTATGAATACGGCGTAATCGTTACCGTTATGGATTGCAGTGGTTGCGGGAACTGTGCCAAGGTATGTCCTGCAAAGGAAAAGGCACTGGTGATGAAGCCCATCGACACACAGCGTGCGGAACAGGCTTGCTATGATTACGGCGTAACCATTGAGCCGAAGGAAGAACTTTTAAAAGCACCGATTAACGCTAAGAATTCTCAGTTCCATCAGCCGCTCTTAGAGTTCTCCGGCGCATGTGCCGGCTGTGGTGAAACACCGTATGCAAAACTTGTAACACAGATTTGTGGGGAAAGAGCTTACATTTCTAACGCAACAGGCTGTTCCTCCATCTGGGGCGGTAGCGCACCTTCAACACCGTATACAACAAACAGCAAGGGGCAAGGCCCGGCGTGGGTAAACTCTCTGTTTGAAGACAATGCAGAGCATGGTCTTGGTATGGCTGTTGGCGCAAAGCAAATGCGTGACAGATTGCGTGCACAGGTTGAGGCTATTTCCTGCGAAGGCATACAAGCAGCAAAAGAAGCTTGGATTGCAACCTACGAAGATGGCGATGCAAACCAGAAGGCAACTGCAGATTTAGTTGCGGCTTTAGAAGCTTGCGGCGGCGATGCGGCAAAGGAAGTTCTGACATATAAGGAATTCCTTTCCAAGAAAGCGATTTGGATCTTTGGTGGTGACGGCTGGGCATATGATATCGGGTATGGAGGTCTTGATCACGTACTGGCTTCCGGTGAGGATGTAAATGTTCTTGTATTTGATACAGAAGTTTATTCCAATACCGGCGGACAGGCTTCCAAGTCCACACCGACCGGTGCAGTTGCACAGTTCGCAGCAGGCGGTAAGCCCATTAAGAAGAAAAACTTAGCTGAAATGGCTATGTCCTATGGTTATGTATACGTTGCACAGGTTGCCTTGGGTTACGATATGAATCAGACGGTTAAGGCAATTCGCGAAGCTGTAACTTACAATGGACCTTCCTTGATTATCGCTTATGCTCCTTGCATTAACCATGGTATTAAGGGCGGCATGACAGATACACAAAAGGTTATCAAGAATGCGGTTTTAGCTGGTTACTGGCATACATTCCGCTTTGATCCTCGTGCACAAGCAGAGGGCAAGAATCCGTTTACAATGGATTCTAAGGCACCGGATGCTTCCTACAGAGACTTCATCATGAATGAGGTTCGCTATAGTTCCTTAACACGCAAGTTCCCGGATCGTGCAGAAG
>JAQXGO010000105.1 GCA_029006755.1 Clostridia bacterium
GCCATTTCAAGACCGATAACACCGCCGCCAACAACAACTAAGTTCTTCGGAATTTCTTCTAAATCCAGGATTTCACGATTCGTCAGCACAAGCCCTGCGCTGATACCTTCTTTTACCCCGGGGATAGGGGGAACAACCGGGGCAGAACCGGTGGCAATTAAAAGCTGTTTGCCGACATATTCCTTGCCGTCTGCTTCGACAACATAGCCTTCGGCACCACGCCCTTTGATTTTGCCGGAAGCCTTAACGGTCTCCACCTTGTTGCTCTTGAGTGTCATTTCAATACCACCGACCAGCGTTTTCACAACCTTGTTTTTACGGGCAATTACTTTTTTCTGATCAATAGATGCTTCACCCATTGTGACACCATAGGCTTCGCCATGCTTTGCATAGTCGTAAATCTTGGCAGAATAGAGGAGAGATTTGGAAGGAACGCACCCTTCGTTCAAGCAAACACCGCCAAAACTCTTCTTTTCAATCACCAATGTTTTCAGACCTGCATGACCTGCACGCTCGCCGGCTAAATATCCGGCAGGGCCGCCGCCTAAAACAATCAAATCATAAACCATTGTATAAACCTCCTATTTTGCCAACAGTATGCTGAAGTTTTCTAAGGACGCACATAGCTCCTTCAAGAAGCGTGCTGCAGGTGCGCCATCAACAGCTCTATGGTCAAAGGTCAGGGAAAGTCCCATCTTCTGATACGGCTTCATTTCTCCATTCACAACTTTTACACCGGTTGTGATTGTATCTACACCCAAAATACCCGTCTGCGGCGGATTGATAACAGGTGTAAAGGATTCAATACCCATAGAACCAAGGTTTGTAACCGTAAAGCTACCGCCGGAAAGCAGGTCGGGACTAATTGTGCCGCTCTGACACTGGGATGCAAGTTCTTTGCTTTTTACAGCGATTTCGTTCAGGGAAAGTTTGTCTGCACCAAAGATGGTGGGGACCATAAGACCTCTCGGGGTATCTACCGCAACGCCAAGATTTACAACATTGAAGTAACGCATTGCATCGCCTGTGAAATGTGCGTTCAGGTCACGATGGTTCTTCAGTATACGAGAAACAGCATAGAGAAGAATATCGTTTAAGGTAATATTCGCGAGTTCCATTTTCTCGGCATTTGCTTTAACCTTTGCGCGGTATGCCATAATTTCAGCGGCATCAAAGGAGCTGTTTAAGGTGAGCTGTGCCATGTTGGAGAGAGAAGCATGCATAGATTTTGCAATCACCTTGCGAATGTTGGAAATCGGTACTTCTTCTACTTCTGCAACCGGTGCAGCCGGTGCTGTCTGTGCCGCGGGAGCTATTGTCAAGTCTTCTACTCTTACGCGGCCGCCCAGACCTGTGCCGACCATACCCGGCAAAGCACCTTCTTTTGCAGCAGATAAGAAGCCCTTGCCACTGTCAGCTAAAGCCTGCACATCACGTTCAATGATTCTGCCGTTCGGACCTGTAGGAGCAGCCTGCATGGGATCTACACCAATGCGGGCAGCAAGACCTTTAGCACGCGGAGAAATCTTAGCATCACCGCTTCGGTTTTCTGTAACAACCGGAGCTGCAACTACTTCTGCCTGCGTGGGTGCATCTTCCGCAGTTTCCGCAGCTTCATCTGCAGTATCCGGGCGGAATTCTGCTGTGCTTTCGCCTTCATTACCAATCACACATACATTCAAAAGGCAGGGAACATCGTCCCCTTCTTCGAAAAACACATCAATCAGCGTACCGCTGACCTTAGCTTCCTCATCAAATGTCGCTTTATCTGTTTCGTAGGTAAACAGCATATCGCCTTCAGCGACAGCGTCACCTTTCTTTTTATGCCATTTTGCAATAATACAGCTTTCAACAGACTGCCCTTGCTTTGGCATAATAACCGGTGTTGCCATAATACATTATCCTTTCCGCTCACAAGATATAATCTTGCCGCTGTGAGCTATGCGGCAGAATCTATAACAAAGGCGTTAGATTGCCTTTGCATTTGAGAGTAAATATTTTTCAGCCTCGGCATTCCAAAGACCGTTATGGCGTTTGCAGATTTCATCCAGCTTTGCAAAAAGCGGATTGGTAGCACCAAGAGATTCAAAGTCAGCAATTGCAGCAAGCTCCATATCAATGTTTGTGTAAATCAACTTTTTACCGCCCTTAATTTCCGGCAGATGCAAGGTTGTGTGGACAGCCGCATTCAGACCGCCTATATGGGTAATCATGGCAGCAGGATTGATAAGGCCTTGTTCCATCATGCGTAAGGCTTCTTTCATATCATCTGTGTTGCCACCGCTTGTACCGCAAATGTGCGTAGAAGCGTAATGTACATTATAGAAGTTAAACTCAGCTGAAAATGCAGTGTTTGTCGGGCCGGCAAAAAAGTTTAAGCATCCATCCTGCGCCAGAATAGAGTCAGCCATTTCAACCACAGGTTTTACAGGTGCATACACAAATACGTCATTATAGCCCTTGCCGCCGGTCAAAGCTAAAAGGTCTTCCTTTGTCTTATCTGCAGTATTGACATACATGAGCTTTACACCGTTTTTAGCCGCTTCTTCAACCGTTAAGATAGAAGCAGCACGGGCAAGACGCGCATCATCAATATCCGTAACAATCATCATAGAAGGTTTTCTGTCACAGTGAATCGCATAATCCACAGCACCAAGGCCCATTGGACCTGCGCCAGCTAAAAGTGCCATACAACCGCCTTCCGTAATGCCCATATCATGCACATAAGAGCCCGGTGTTGTATGGTAGTTTGCGTGGAAACCGCCAACAATGCAACTCATAGGTTCAGCCAAGGAACCATAAAAGAATGCTTCGCCATCATAGTGCAGAAGACCGCCACACTCCATCCATTCTTTCGGAATGATTATGTAGGTTGCGTTACCGCCAATGTAGGGGAAAGAGTATCCGGGGGCGAGCAGGGTACCTCTATATCCGATAGCCGGCTGAATCGAAAACTTCTGACCGGGTTTCCATTCATTCTCCCATTTCTTACCGACCTTTACGATTTCGCCACAGAATTCGTGACCGATAATAACAGGATTTTCACTTACATCATTTGGTACACGCTTGTGTGCCGAACCTTGTACGGCCGCTTTATAGGAGGACATGCAAATCGAGTCGGAAATAATATGGGCGAGAATTTCGTCCTCTTGAATTTCCGGCAAATCAAATTCCTCCAGTCGCAAATCTTCTTTGCCGTAGATTCTAACTGCTTTTGTTTTCATGCGCATTCATCCTTTCTTATATTATAACTAAGGCAGCTTCCTTTAACGCAGTGAGTACGTTAGGATCTGCCTGGCTGTCAGTAACAAAAAAATTGACATCACTCGGTTCGGCAAAAGAAAACGTATGGTTTCTGCCGATTTTGGTGCTGTCCATAACTAAAATTATTTTTTTTGCGGCCGCAATTACAGTGCGCTTCAGCACCGCTTCGTCATAGCTGCCACAGGTAAAGCCAAAAGCCTCTGTATAACCGGAGGCAGCCATAACGGCTGTATCAATATGAATGCCATGCAATGCATCTGCCGCACCTAATCCGGAAATGGAAATGTTCTGTCGGTTCAATCTGCCTCCAATGATATTCACTTCGCAAAGCGGATTATTTAAAAGTTCTATCGCGATATTCGGGTCATTGGTAATGGCAAGCATAGGCATATTGTCAAGGCTTTTTACGATTTGCATAACGGTGCTGCCAGCATCAAAGTAGACCGAATTGGTTTCAGAAAGAAGGGGAATGGTTTTTTCGGCAATTTCCTTCTTTTGCTCAGCATTTTCGGAAGCTCTTTGATGATACGCCTCTTCACGGCGCATAGAAAGACCAACTATGCTTTTGGCGCCCCCTTTGGTACGCACAACATCACCGTTGGCTTCTAAGTACTCCAAATCACGTCGGATGGTCATTGAGGAAACAGTCGGAAACAAAGAGGAAAGCTCCAGAATAGAGGCTTCGCCTTTTTCAATAATATAAGCCAAAATCCTTTTCCGTCTATCCCACATAGAAAAGCCTCCCTTTCCAAGTTTTTCTCATTTTTCTAACACAAAATGAGAATTTTTAACATCTACGTATAGTATACATGAAAAAAATTCACATGTCAATAGAATTTGGAAACTTTTCATTATTATTTTATGATAAAAATAAACGAACGGCGATCACGCTTGCAATCATGCAAAACAGACTTCCGAGTAAGGCGGCGAGAAGAGTATGTCTTGTCTGTTTGGCCTTTACAGAGGCAAAGTAAACCGCCAATGTATATAATGTAGTTTCCGATGCACCTGCAATGACAGAGGCAACTCGACCTGCAAAGCTATCCGGGCCGTAGGCGTTTAATATATCATTTAATACCGCAGTGGATGCTCCACCGGAAATAGGGCGGAGGAGAGAAAGAGGTAAAACCTCCGTGGGAAAACCGAGAGGCTCGGTAATACAAGATAAGCCATGACACAGCAAATCCGTAGCACCGCTTGCGCGGAGCATGGAAACAGCGCAAACGAGGCCAATAATAGATGGCAAAATAGTGATAGAAGTTTTCAGTCCGTTTTTGGCGCCGGACAGAAAGGCATCAAAGACAGGGACACCGCGATAAAGACCGAGAAATATAATGAAGGCAATGGTAAACGGAATGGCGGCGGATGAAAAGAATTGCATATTTTAACTCCTTTTTTCCATAAGCTTTGTCAGAATAACAGACACGATGAAAGTAACGGCAGATACAACCCATATCGGCAATAGGATTTCAGAGGGGGCAGCGGAACCGCTGTTTGTACGAAAAAGAATCACGGTGGTGGGCAACAACTGTATGGAAGCAGTATTTATGACGACAAACATACACATATCATTGGAGGCGCGTGCCCGCCCGTTGTTCCGCTTATCCAAGGCCTGCATTGCGCGAAGGCCGAAAGGTGTAGCAGCATTGCTGATGCCTAAGATATTTGCGCTCATGTTCATGACGATTGCATCCAACGCTTCACTTTTAGGCGGAAGCTTTGGGAAAAGAATTCTGGTGATTGGACGAAGAAGAAAGGAGATGCCTAAAATCATGCCGGATTTTTCGGCAATCTCCATAAGTCCGGTCCAAAGGCAGACAAGGCCTGTCATTGTAATCATTAATTGCACGCCTTCTGCAGCACCATTGATCGCGGCTGTGCCGACATCGGCAAGATTGCCGGTGAAAATAGATACAATTACGGCGGCAATCATCATAAAACCCCACACATAGTTTAACATGATTTACTCCATTCCGCCACGTATGGCATAAAATCAAATGTTCATATAGACATACTATGCGCATAAAAAGCATAAAATGCGCTGTTTTTTATTGCTGAAAAACAATTTTCAGCAATAACTTGACAGATTTTTTACATAGTGGTATAATACAAATATGCAAAACAAAGGAGGAATGGGATGAAATCTACAGGAGTGGTACGGCGTGTGGATGATCTCGGTCGAATCGTTTTACCCATCGAGCTTCGCCATACGCTTGACATTGAGGAAAAGGATGCTTTAGAGATTTACACCGAGGGGAACAGCATTATATTGAAAAAATATGAACCTTCTTGCATCTTTTGCGGCGAAGCTGGAGACGTGATTATGTATAAAGGAAGAAATGTTTGCCGCAGCTGCATTCTGGAATTACAGGGGAAAACACCTGGCGCAGGTGTTTGACAAGAGAAAAAAGGGGATATAGCAGGCTTTATGCCGTGATGTGACCCCAAAAAGTTAGACTTTTATAGCGTAGCAGTTTAAATAGCTGCTACGCTATTTTTATGCAACCAAGGCGTTGAGACGATACTCAACCGGACTCATCCACCCAAGTGTCTCTTTTATTCTTTTCTTGTTGTAATATTTTGTTTTCTTTCAGTATGGAAGAATATGCTCCCGTTTGATATGCCCAACCTCTGTCTGAATGGAGTGTTCTTCGATAAGCGCAGTCAGAGGTTATTTCTATTGCACTCTTTTGAGCGGATACAATACCAACGGCTGATCTACCACAGAAAGTTTTAATTGAAAAGTGTAATTATTATTCTGTATAGAACGTATTCATTCGTTAGATTTTTGGTCTAACTTTTAGGGGTCGGTACAATGCTGGTTATGTCTTTTTTTTTGACAAAAATAAAAAAAGTCTTGCATATCTTTACAGAGTGTGGTATACTGGTATAGACCAGTTAGAGGGAGTGTTAAAAATGAAATTTGTAGTATGTAAAGACTATGACGAAATGAGTCAGTGGGCAGCCGAGGTTGTTCGCAAAATCGTCAACGAAAAGCCGAATGCGGTGTTGGGGCTTGCAACGGGGTCTACACCGGTGGGGATGTACCATCGTTTAGCAGAGCTTTGCAAAGCAGGGGAAATTGATTTTTCAGAAGTGAAGACCTTCAATCTGGATGAGTATTATCCGATTGACCCGTCCAACGATCAGAGCTATCGTTATTTCATGAATCAGAACTTACATAACCACATAAATATAAAGCCGGAAAATGCCCATGTGCCAAACGGCAGTGCTGAAGATGCAAATGCCGAAGGCAAGCGATATGATAAGATGATTGAAGAGGCCGGCGGCCTTGATTTTCAGTTTCTTGGTAGCGGTGTGAACGGTCATATTGGTTTCAATGAGCCGGATGACGCGTTAGTTGCCGGTACACATTTGACGGCTTTGACAGAAAATACAATCGAAGTAAATTCTCGTTTCTTTGAGAAAAAAGAAGATGTCCCGCGGCATGCAATTACAATGGGTATGGCGCCGATTTTGAAAGCACGCAAAATTCTGATTATGATTAGTGGCGTGAATAAGGTACCGATTTTGAATGCTTTAGCAAGTGGGAAAATTACCACACAGATTCCTGCAACCATGCTGCAAATGCACAACGATGTTACAGTCGTCACAGATGAGGCAACTGCAGCACTGATGACGGAATCCTTTTAAAACAGCCTGTTCTTTATTATTATTATAATCCGCTGAAAAGGCACAATGCGAATTCGCATTGTGCCTTTTCAATGAAATGCAATTTCGATTTATTTCGGCCAGGGAGAAAGAACATTTCCTTGCACAAGAAAGCTTTTTTTAGCGAAAACAGCCATAGGCGTGTCTGACAAAGAGTCAGAATAAAACTCAGAAATTTCATCGTCCGAATAGATTGCACGAAATCGAGACGGCTTTTCCGTGCCATAGCAGTTCTCTCCGGTGTATTTGCCCGTTTTGGGATCTACTAAAGAGGCAATAGGCGGCATAATGCCTAAGCGCGCACAAGGGATCTTCAAAAGAAAGAAGGGGGAAGCAGATATCACTACGTCATCTCCCCGAATGTCTTTTAAATACCAATCCTTTATGCCGCTCATGTGGTTGTCCCAAAAATCCTGCGCCACTTTTTCGGTATCCGGCAACTTTGTCAAAAAACGGTAAAAATGTTCCTTAAAAACAGTTTTAGAACAAAATCCAAGCATATACAACAGAAAATGCCAACATTGCTTGGGGAGACAGATTAAAATTTTAGGATAATGCCGTAAGCAATAGAAATAGAAGTCGCGCGTGCTATCCCCGGCATAAATTGTTTGATCAAAATCATATACACGCATAAGTTTTATCTACTGATGATAACGGTATACGTTTCAGCAACCCAATCTACCTTTGCACCGAATGCTTCAGATATGGCACGGATGGGTACCAATGTGCGGTCGCCGGGTACAATTTGCGGGGGGACATCCAAAGTAATTGTCTTGTTCTCGCCTGTAATCAGGTTCTGTATAGGCATAAGAGTATTGCCAATCTGCAGAGCGATAATATATTCGTTGTAGGTTGCGACGATTACGCGTTCTTTTTCCATCCATCTCAAAGAGCAGCCTAAAGCTTCAAAAATGCCGCGTACAGGAACCATGGTACGGTTATTGATGATCTGTGCCGGTACATCAAAGGTGAGAGGCGTATCATTCAGCATAACAGAAACATCCGGTGCAGCCAGGCAATTCGTGCCGGCAAAAAGCATAAGGAAAGCAACCATAAGTACAAGAATTCTTTTCATAACTTTCTCCTTTATTTCAGCAAGATTTCCTTTATATTGTACACGTTTTTATGGATGATGTCAAGAAAAACGCAATAAAAGACCGCGGATTGTTACATGTAAAAAACAGCAATCCGCGGAAACGCTTGTTTTATGCAATTTGAGGTAAAAGATCTATTTTTTTTCCACCCTTTTCAATTTCCAAATGCAGGTGTACGTTTTCTTCACAACTGGCAGTTGCACCCATATGACCCACCAGTGTACCGGCGGATACAGTGTCGCCTTCCGATACAGCTGTATCCTTTAAGGAACAGTAACGTGCTGTGAGTTCACCATCGTGGCTGATGACCACGGTTGTGCCGTAAAGGTAATCCTCGTATATGCGCAGGACTTTGCCGTTGGCAATCGCACTGACTTCATCGGTCTGGCCGGGCGCAAAGTCTATTCCAAGGTGACAACGCCACTCGGAAAGCTTGGGGAAATAAATGAGTTCTTTGTCGGAAAAAGGGGTTGTGACAGCGCCGTCTGTCGGTAACTGTACGGAAGACGGGGAGGGGGATGGTGTGGCCTGCGGCTTGGCAGAAGGGGCATTCGTTGGAACCGGAGAATTTTCCGGAACATTGCTTGCAGGTTGCACAACAGACTTGACTGCCGGTAGCGGCGCCGGAGAATTTGTGGGATGCACCTCGGAAACAACAGAGACCTGTGCGCGTTCTGCATCCTTACGTCTTGCCATACTATATAACTGTGATACAATGACTGCAAGTGCGACGCAAGAGATGGCTATCCATGTACGTTTTAGTTTCATAAGAATCTCTCCTTTCGGTTTTCATACCTATTTTTGCCGTTTTTTTGTACAATATACAAAATGGTATAAATTTTGCCTGTGGGCAAACACTAAGGCTTGGAAGGAGATGAAAAAATGAACATTCGAACAGATCTTGCCATTGAGGCAAAGGAACTATATTTTGAAACTGCTTTAGAAAAGGAAGCCGAAGTGCCCGGCATTGTTTGCAGGGAAGAAGGAGATAATGACGTGCGGATAACCACCGTCGAGGTACTGGATCAGCAGGGTGCGGAGGCAATTGGAAAAGGGGTTGGACATTATATTACTTTAGAGATACAAGGACTTAGCCAAAATGATCCGAATCTACTGGAGAAAAGTGCAAGCATACTGGCAACGGAGCTGGGAAAGATTACAAAAAAGAAAGGACTCACAATGGTGGTTGGCCTGGGGAACAGTCATATTACGCCGGATTCCTTAGGCCCTAAGGTTATGCCGAGACTTGTGGTTACAAGGCATCTTTTTTCTTTCATGCCGGATAGCGTTGAAAAGCTTTCGCCGGTATGTGCTCTGGCACCCGGTGTACTTGGTCTTACAGGCATAGAAACCGGGGAAATCATACGGGGGGTCATAGGCCGGGTGAAACCGGATCAAGTCATTGTCATTGATGCCTTGGCTTCCCGAAGAACGGAAAGAGTAGGCACAACCATTCAAATTGCAGATACGGGAATTAGCCCTGGCAGCGGGGTAGGGAATAGCCGTAAGGCCATCAATGCAGAAACCATGGGTGTACCGGTAATCGCAATTGGCGTACCGATGGTAGTAGATGCACCTACTATTGCCAGCGATACCATAGATCATGTCATAGAAACGTTAGCGTCCGGGGCAAGCGGAAAGTTCTATGCAATGTTGCAGGAGCTGAAAAATGAAGAGCGGTATCGGCTGATCTACGAGTCGTTGCCAAAAGAAATGCAAAACATGATTGTCACGCCAAAGGATATTGATGCAATGGCAGACAGACTTGCAACTTTGGTAGCAAACGGAATTAATCAATGTTTACATCCGGAAATTACAAAGGAAGAGATCAGTGCTTTCGTAGGATAAAAGACATAGAAATGAAAAAATGGGTGTATGGAATTATTCACATACACCCATTTTGCCGTACATATACTTATTTTACAATAAGACTTTCACCTGTCATCTCAGCCGGCTTTTCGAGATGCATAAGATCAAGCATTGTTGGCGCAATATCGGCAAGCTTCCCGCCTGCACGAAGCTTAACATCACCCGCACCGGCTACCAAAAGGGGAACCGGATTTGTGGTATGTGCAGTGAAGGGACTGCCGTCGGTATCTAACATGCAATCAGCATTTCCGTGGTCAGCCGTCAAAAGGACAATGCCGCCTTTGGCTAAAATTGCATCCATTACTTCACCCACACATTTATCAACGGTTTCAACAGCACGAATGGCGCATTCCATAACGCCGGTATGGCCAACCATATCGCAGTTTGCAAAGTTTAGAATGATAACATCCTGTGCGTCCAGACGAGATAAGACGGCATCCTTTACTTCATAAGCACTCATTTCAGGCTTTAAATCATAGGTTGCAACTTTCGGCGAAGGAATTAAAACACGATCTTCTCCCGGTGCAGACTTTTCGACACCGCCGTTAAAAAAGAAGGTGACATGTGCGTACTTTTCTGTTTCCGCAATACGAAGCTGGGAAAGACCTTTTTCAGCAATATAGTCACCAAAGGTATTTGTCAGCTTTTGCGGTTTAAAGGCAACCAACACATTCGGCATTGTTGCATCGTACTGTGTCATACAGACATAGGTTAATGGGAAGTACTTTCTTGCAAACCCATCAAAATCCGGATCGACGAAAGCACGCGTGATTTCACGTGCACGGTCCGGGCGGAAATTAAAGAATACTACACTGTCGCCGCGTTCAACGCGACCGGCACCGGTAGTTGCAGGGACGATAAATTCGTCTGTAATTTCCTCTTCGTATGAGGCACGTACATATGCGGCTGCATCCTCGATCTTTTTCGTTTTGGAACAGATCATAGCCTTGTAGGCTTTTTCAACGCGATCCCAACGGTTATCTCTATCCATGGCATAATATCGGCCCATGACCGAAGCGATAGCGCCAACGCCAATTTTCTTCATTTCTTCTTCCAATGCATCAATAAACTCTGCACCGGAAGTGGGAGAAACATCACGGCCATCCAAAAGTGCGTGGACATAGACTTTGGTCAAACCGAAACGCTTTGCCATCTCCAAAATGCCAAATAAATGTTCAATGTGGCTATGAACGCCGCCATCGGACAAAAGGCCGATGAGATGCAATGCCGTGTTATTCTGTTTGCAGTTTTCCATAGCGGAAACTAGCGCACTGTTTTTAAAGAAATCACCATCCTGAATGGACTTGCTGATACGAGTTAATTCCTGATAAACCACGCGGCCGGCACCGATATTTGTATGCCCAACCTCAGAGTTCCCCATTTGTCCATCCGGTAAACCGACATCAAGACCGCTGGCACCAATTTGGGTGTACGGATAGGCTTTAAAAAAACGGTCAAGATTCGGGGTGTTTGCTTTGCTGATTGCATTGCCTTCTCCGGCAGCTGCAAATGCAAATCCATCCATAATAATTAACGCAGTAGGTTGCTTTCCCAAAATACTCATCCTTTCAAAATAGGTTATGCACCGGATTTTTCCGGTGCATAATATAAAAGCAAAATGCAATTAGCTGTTTGCAATCACTGTGAAATCGTCCGCCTTCAGGCTTGCACCACCCACAAGGCCTCCGTCAATATCGCTCATTGCGAACAGGTCAGCAGAATTGCCTGCGTTTACACTGCCGCCATACAGAATACGAATCTGACCGGCAGTATCAGCATCGTAGAGTTCAGCAACCAAAGCACGGATTGCACTGCAAACCTCATTGGCCTGCTCGTTTGTAGCAGTCTTGCCTGTGCCGATAGCCCAAATCGGTTCGTATGCGATCACAATGCCGGCAGCCTGCTCTGCAGTAATGCCACGCAGTGCCTTCTTCAGCTGCATACGAATCCATTCGATCGTGATGCCATCTTCGCGCTGTGCTAAGGACTCACCACAGCAGATGACCGGCACAAGACCGACAGAGAGAGCCTTAAGAGCCTTCTTGTTGACTGTTTCATCGGTTTCTCCAAAATATTCGCGACGTTCGCTATGGCCTAAGATGACATGGGATACGCCCATCTCAAGAAGCATATTCGGTGCAATTTCACCGGTAAAAGCACCCTTATCTTCAAAATGCATGTTCTGTGCGCCAACCATAATTTTTGTTCCCTTAGCAGCTTTCAGAACTGCATCAAGGCAAACGTACGGCGGGCAGACCAAAACATCATTGGAAGCATTGCCGGCTTTAGCGACTAAATCCTGCATCAGTGCGGCAGCCTCAGCGGGTGTCTTGTTCATCTTCCAGTTGCCGGCGGCAAGCTTGGTTCTGCTATCTAACAGGCAAGCAATACCCGGAAGAACAATCCCTTCTAAGAATTCCAAGGAAGCACCGCCACCGGTGGAAATGTGTGTCATTTTATCGGCAAAGCCAAGCTGTTCAACTGCAGCAGCACTGTCGCCGCCGCCGATGATTGTGGTTGCTTTATCATTATTTGCCAGCGCCTGTGCAATCGCAATGGTTCCCTTTGCAAGAATCGGATTTTCAAATACGCCCATAGGACCATTCCAAACAACTGTGCGGGCATCGGCGATTGCCTTGGAAAACGCTTCAATTGTCTTTGTACCAATATCCAGCCCCATTTTATCCGCCGGAATTGCATGGGAAGGAACAATCTCGGTAGCAATTTCAGCATTGATGGGTTCGGGGAAACTATCGGTTACAACAGTATCAATGGGCAGAAGAAGCTCTACGCCATTGTTTTTTGCCTTTTCAATCAGGCTCTTTGCAAGGTCAATTTTTTCAGCATCTAAAAGGGACTGACCAATTTCGCCGCCCATGGCCTTTAAGAAGGTATAAGCCATGCCGCCGCCGATCACTAATTTATCAACCTTTGTAATTAAGTTTTCGATAACACCAATTTTATCCGAAACCTTAGCACCGCCTAAAATGGCAACAAAGGGGCGCTCCGGTGCAGAAAGTGCTTTGCCCATTACATCAATTTCTTTTTGAATCAGGTAACCGCA
>JAQXGO010000106.1 GCA_029006755.1 Clostridia bacterium
AAGGCTCTGTGCTTTTTCGGATGCCGGATCCTCCTTTCGAATATCACCGAACTCTGCAAATATGCTCATCATTTGGATATTGAGCGATTTTTGCTGCTGTTCGGTTCTTCCTTGTGATTTTTCTTCATATTCGTGATATTCTTTTGTGGTTCCCCATGCTTCTTTGGCCTGAGCGGTATATTCTTTTATTTTTTTTGTGTCAAATGCTGAAAAGTCCATTTTTGTTACTCCTGTCTTTTTTATTCCACGGGCAAGCTCAATAAGATTTTCCAAGTGTTCCTTTTTCAGAGTAAGCAACGCAATTTGTTGTTCTAATGCTTTGGTTCTGTCAAAGGAAGGACTTTCGATAATTCTCTTAATGTCTTTTAGTGGAAATTCCAGTTCACGAAACAGTAAAATCTGCTGTAATTTTTCCAGAGCTGTATCGTCATACAGTCTGTAACCGGCCTGTGTATGTCCGCTTGGATGTAACAAACCGATTTTGTCATAATATCGCAGGGTGCGTATACTCACGCCTGTCAATTTGCTTACTTCGTTTACTGTCATCATCTGTCATTCCTCCTTCGTGGTAAGGATAGAATAAACTATTACGTTACGTAGGAGTCAATAGTATTTTGCGATTATTTTGAAAATGTTTTTTCAATCAAACATCGGCGTAAAAGCGGTGCATTTCTACGTATTTTTTATCCAGGCAGAATTCCTCCCAGTTACATATAACTTATCTCTTTTATCGCAATAACCTGAGGCTGAATACGAAGCATTTCAATGAAGGTGTCAGGATTATCGCTGACCGGAAGATGAATGTAAATCATTCCGCTGCAGGTGCCGTCTTTATGAGATTTGTTCATTTCAACCTTTTCTACGGTTCCTCCATATTCTTTAATAAACAGAAAAACATCTGAGAAGCCTTCCGAGCTTTCCATCTGTATGTATATTGCAAAATCAATTTCATCGGTTTTGAAATGCTTTGCCACCGGTTTTAACTTCGAAGTGATAATATATACTGCTGCTGTCGCGAGAATACCACCGGAATAAAATCCGATTCCGAGAGCAAGCCCAATACACGCGGATGTCCATAAGCCTGCCGCGGTTGTAAGACCACGAACTCTGGTTTTGCCCTCAAGAATAATACTTCCCGCGCCAAGGAAACCGATTCCGCTGATAACCTGAGCACCCAGTCTTGCCGGGTCTCCGGTGTTAAACTGCAGATACATATAGTGACTGGTCAGCATGACGATAGCAGAACCAAGGCAGACAACCATGTAGGTCCGCATGCCTGCAGCCTGATGGCTTTTTGCCCGTTCAATTCCCAGGACTGCGCCACAGGATGCCGCGAGAACAATACGCAAAACAACAGAAATCATATTAAAATCGTGTATAATGTTTAGTATATACTGATAATACATAATTACCCTTTCTGAAATAATCTTATTCTTTTTTCTAAATAGAAAGCAAGGGGCTAATGCCCCTTATGTTTCGCTTTCTTTTTTTGCTGTTTCAACTCAAACATTCGCTCCGCTTCCGCAGCTTTTTGTTTGCGGCTTTTCACTTTTCGTTCCTGTTTGTTCTGCTCCTGCTGTAATTTCAAAGCCTGCTGAGATTTTGTTCCAATTCCGGTGTTTTGTAATTGTTTTTTTACTTCTCTCTGTCTCCTTTTGGGATTATTCTTTGATTCTTTTACAGAAGCTGTCACAGCCGGGCTAAAACATAAGCTATAATAATGCTTCAGGATGAAATCAAATATCTCATAATCCTTAGGTTCGGCACCAAAGGTTACTTTGGTCGCAGAGAGCTTTCCATCACAGAACTGTTCAAAAATGCCTATCCAGAACGGTTCTTCAAAATACACTGTTAATTTCCCGCATATATTGCCCATGACAATCCCTCCTTTGAATAATTGAAATGAGCAAAGAAGGGACAACCCGGAGGGGCAGGTTACTTACCCTGAAGAATGCAGGACGGCCGGGCTACCTACCGGCTCTGGCATATAAATATGCGTTGCGTTTTTATCTTTGCTTTTTTATAAATTTCATAATCATACTATCATAAAGTGTCAGAGAAAGCAAATGAAATAGGGCTATCCGACCAATCCTCGTTGTCGAATAGCCCTATAAAGAAA
>JAQXGO010000107.1 GCA_029006755.1 Clostridia bacterium
CAAGTTGAGTATTCCTTTGACGGCAATAAAATCCTGTTTTATTTTACTGCAAACGGACGTGTTGATTTCCGTGAGCTTGTGAAGGATCTTGCATCTGTCTTCCGCACACGAATTGAACTTCGCCAGGTTGGTGTACGTGACGAAGCGAAACTTATGGGAGGCCTTTGCGTTTGCGGCCGTCCCTTGTGTTGCAGTACATTTTTAAGTGATTTTCAACCTGTTTCTATAAAAATGGCAAAAGAACAAAATCTTTCACTGAATCCGACAAAAATCTCAGGCACATGCGGTCGTCTTATGTGCTGCCTTAAATATGAGCAGGATGCATACGAAGCGATGAATAAGATTACCCCGCCCGTTGGTGCACTGGTTAAAACACCACGCGGAAACGGCATCGTAATGAGTTCTTCCCTTTTGCAAGGGCTGGTAAAAATCCGATTAAACGGCGATGACGAGGACACGCTGGTAACCTACGCAGTGGATGAGGTGAAACTTTTAAAAAAGCCGCGGCGTGCAGATAAAGCAGATGAAATAGAACTTGAAGAATTGAAGAATCTCGAAGGTTAAATTTATATTTGAAAGGATGCATCAGTATGAATAAAGTAATTATTACGGCAGACAGTTCTTGTGATATGCCTCCAGCTTTACTTCAAAAATATGGCATACCAATCATTCCCTTTTATGTTAATTTCGATAACGAATCTTTTCGGGATAATATTGATATTGACAGGGATACGTTATTTCAACGGGTGAAAGAAACGGGGGTTCTACCTAAAACTGCTTCTATTGCTCCTGCAGATTTTTCTGCTTTCTTTGCAGAACATCTAAAAAATAGTGGCGGCATAGTGCATATTTCTATTGGGTCGCATCTTTCCTCTGCATTCCAAAATGCTACGATTGCCGCAACTGAGTTTGATAACGTTTTTGTGGTCGACAGCCAGGCACTTTCCTCTGCAGAATCATTGATTATTTTGTATGCCGCATCGCTGGCAGAGGCTGGTCATGATGCAAAATTGATTGCCGAGGAGGCTACCTCCTATGCTAAGCGGTGTGACATTAGCTTTGTACTCGACACGCTTACTTACATGAGTAAAAGCGGGCGTTGTAGCAGTATTACATCTTTGGGTGCAAATCTTTTAGGGATTAAACCTGCACTATCCATGAAAGATGGTGATTTAGGCGTTGGAAAAAAGTATCGCGGTAAAATGAAAATGGTGTTACCAAAATACATAAAAGAGAGACTCGCAGATGCATCTGTCGATTCAACCCGTGCATTTATCACCCACACGGGCGTTGACAACGAAACAATGGCGCTCGTCATGCAAGCCGTGGAGGAAACTGGCATGTTTAAAGAGATTATTGTCTCTGAGGCTGGTTGTGTAATTGCTTCCCACTGTGGGCCTGGAACACTTGGTGTTTTATTTGTAAGAGAATAGTTTTGGCGGGCAAAATGCCCGCCCTTCTATATTATTTTTAGCAGAAAGGTGGATTGCATGTGTATTTAAAGAAACTTGATATGGTTGGCTTCAAGTCCTTTAAGGACAAGATTTCCATCTCATTTGACAGTAATATAACAGCAATTGTCGGGCCCAACGGCAGCGGCAAGAGCAATATCACAGATGCAATTCGCTGGGTACTCGGTGAGCAAAGCGTAAAATCTCTTCGCGGCAGTCGAATGGAAGACGTCATTTTTGCCGGAACAGCGAAACATAAACCGCTTGGTTTTGCAGAAGTATCCCTTACATTAGATAATTCTACCGGTCTTTTCCCTAGCGACTATACAGAGCTTTGCGTCACAAGGCGTGTATATAGAAGCGGCGAAAGCGAATATATGCTGAACAAAGTCCCTTGCCGTCTTAAAGATATTCAGGAGATTTTTATGGATACCGGTCTTGGAAGGGATGGGTACTCCATTATTGGGCAAGGTAAAATTGATGCAATTCTTTCTGCAAAAGCAGAAGATAGGCGGCAGATTTTTGAAGAGGCTGCCGGCATATCGAAATATAAATATAGAAAAAATGAAGCAAGCCGCAAGTTAGTCGCAACAGAAGAAAATCTAGTTCGTTTGCGTGATATCTCTTCTGAACTATCTGCACGTATCGGTCCTTTAGAAGCGCAGGCGCGAAAAGCACGAACCTACTTGGATTTGTATGAAAAGTTAAAACGGCTTGAGATCAATCTTTCTCTGCTTGATATCCGCAATTTGCAAGAGCAGAAAAAGATATCCTCTGCCCTGTTTGCTGATTCTGAACAAACGTATATAGAAAAAAGCGCATTTTTACATGCATTGCAAGAAAAAGAACAATCTTTGTTTTCTAAAATGAAGGACCGCGATATCGAGATGGAGAAATCACGTTCTCTATTGCATGGCACAGCACTTTCTATTAAAGAATGGGAAGGCGAATGTGCACTTTGGAAGCAACGCATTGCGGACCTAAACGACAGAGAAAAACGTATTTTAGATGATATTGCACAGAAAGAAGATGACTTAACTTTACTGAAAGACGAAATACAGCATGCAAAAGATGACATCCAAACAAACACAGAATCCTTATCACAAGCAGAGACAGAGGTTATGAATGCAGAACATGATGTAGAGGCTGCGGGTGTCACTATCACCACCCAGAGCATGCTTACTGATAGTTTGCATACAAATGCATCTCGCATTTTATTGCAGGCAGAAGACACGAAGCGACGCATTGAAACGCTTTTAAATGGTGATGCCGCAGAACGACTAAAAGCGCTTACAGCGGAATATGAAGCAACACAGAACAAACTATCTGAGAATAAAAAAGCAAAGGAATCCTATGCCGAAAAAAAACACCAATTAGAACAATCTGCCGCAAAGCTTTCAGATGAATTTAATACTCTTGTTAGCCTTAAACCTAAACTTACAACTAAACTGCAATCTTTAAAAAATACCTATAACCAAACGCTTCGTGACTTAAATATCCGGCTATCCCGCCAGGCGGCATTATCCGATATGGAACAAAACATGGAGGGCTACGGCAAAGGCGTACGAGCCATTGTAAACGCACATTTACCGGCACAAATCCATGGCGTTTTATCAAAGCTAATTCACGTGCAGCCAAACTATGTAACAGCGGTTGAAACGGCCTTAGGCGGCGCACTGCAAAATATTGTTGTAGGGACGGAAGAAGATGCTAAATTGGCTATTGAATACTTAAAGAAAACCCACAACGGCAGGGCGACTTTTCTCCCTATTTCTGCTATTCACGGCAGAAGATTGGAACAAGAATCCTCTGTTTCACGTATGCCCGGATTTGTAGGTCTTGCCTGTGATCTTGTGGACTGTGATGCGATATATAACCAAATTATTTTACACCTTTTAGGCAATGTTGTTGTGGTGAAAACGATTGACAATGCTATTGTAATGACCCGGAAATTTTCACATCAATTTAAAATTGTTACAATAGAAGGAGAACTATTTCTGCGTGGAGGTTCTATCTCCGGTGGTAGTCGTGGTGGTCAAACCGGTCTTTTAGGCCGAAGCGATGAAATTGAGAGGCTATGTGAAGAATGTGATACATTGCAGCAGAGTCTTGATGAAACCGAAGAACAGATTGATGCTACTGAGGATAAAATAGAGGATCTTATACGAAAGATAGAGGATCTACGCACCGAAGCCAGAGATTTAGAAAGCGAAAAACTGAACCTTGCCGGTTCTATACAACTTTGTGACACTCTCATAGAAAATGAAGAAAAACAAAAAGCACGCCTGCAATCTGATATGGACAGCACGCGCGCACAAATATTAAATGCTGACAGCGAGCGTGTAAGACTGACAGAGGAGTACAATCAATTAACAGCCCAGCATGAAGCTGCGCTTCAAAACGTTTCTGATGCAAGAACTCTTTTGCAGACCAAAATGCAAGAAAGGGATACATTGCGTGACATATTGACCCAAAGACGTGTAGCTGTCAACTCTATCGAAAAAGATTTGGAAGCTAATCAAGCACAGCTCCTTCTTATAGAGAATAACATGCAAAAATTACAGGAAACTATTTTACACTGTCATGCAGAAATTGAATCCATCACTTCTACCCGAAAGGAAATACAGCTTCGTCTTAATAATCGACAAATCGATATCGAAAACGCAAAGACACAAGTATTGTCTATGCAGGCAAATTTAGATAAAATGCTGGATGAAAAGGGTGATGCAGATCGGCAAGCCGCAAAGCTCCGAACGGATATTCAAACTCAAAACGAGTATCTATCTGCTATGCTGGGCGAAAAAGCCAGGCTTGAAGCCAAAATGGAAAAGGTTCAGGAGCATCTCGATTCCACAATTAATCATTTATGGGATGCATATGAGCTTACTTATTCTGCTGCCGAAGCTTATCGCGAGGATATTGGCGATCCCAAAGAAGCAAGAAATCAAGCTGCCGATTTACGCCGTAGTGTCCGTGCTCTTGGTAGCGTAAATGTTGATGCGATTGAGGAATATGCTGCTGTCAAAGAACGCTACGACTTCATGGAAACACAAATTAATGACCTCGAAAAGGCACGCGGAGAATTGCAAAAAATAATAATAGATATGACCCAAGTAATGACAGAAACCTTCGCAACGCAATTTGCACAAATTGCCGCATGCTTTAAAGAAACCTTTGCTGCATTATTTGGCGGAGGCACCGGCAAACTAATCCTTTCAGACCCTTCGCATGTTCTTGAAAGCGGAATCGAAATTGATATCCAGCCACCCGGAAAAAAACTGCAAAGTCTTTCCCTTTTGTCCGGCGGTGAAAAAGCTTTGACTGCAATCGCCATTTTATTTGCAGTAATGCGCGTTAAACCTGCTCCTTTTTGTATTTTGGACGAAATCGAATCTGCCTTGGATGATCATAATATTGCTCGATTTTCCTCATACTTAAGAGATTACGAGCAAACCCAATTTATCATTGTAACCCATAGACGTGGTACAATGGAAGCCGCAGATATTTTATATGGCGTCACAATGCAAGAAAAAGGAATTTCAAAAATATTAACCATGCGACTTGATCGCACGGTGGACGGGAGTGAATATGACATTAGTTGAGTTTTTTGATGATATTGCCATTCATAATGCTTTCAGTAGTCTGCTCTTTCATCCGGATCGACTGATTTTGGTCGGTAAGGATAAAAGGAAAATGGATGCCTTTCGCCTGCGCCTCCAATCTGTTTTCTTGTTGCGCGGCCTTCGAACTAAAATTGAAATTCTTGTTATCAATAGCAAGAATTATCAAGAGGTACTGCATCAATTTGAAAAGCTATTACAAGTGTACACAGACTGTTATTTTGACATTACAGACGGAGAAGAATCTATGCTGGTTGCCGTAGGTGCATTATCCGCTAAACATACAATTCCTATGCATACAGTACATCCAATTCATGGGAGCTTTTCACCTATAAATGGGTTTTCTTATCCAACCGCACATTCTATTCAGCTTAGAATTTCAGAATTGATTGCCCTATATGGCGGAAAAATGACTGAAAGCTTTGCACCAAATCCGCAGGATAATTTCACGCGGCAAGCCTGTATGGACGCATGGGATATATGTAAACAGAATTGTTCCGCATGGAATAGTGCGATTAGCACAATACGAGCCGCACGCGCTTTTGAAGATGATTTAAATATTTCAATTCGGAAATCTGCCATATCCTCCGCTACAAACCGCAGCAATATGCAAAAATTTCTTGACAGTCTTGCTGCAAAAAAACTAATCGAAAACTATCGTTCAACCAATTTGACAATTTCCTTTTCCTATCCAAACGAAATCATTCGTCATATGCTCACAAAAGAAGGTTCCGTTTTGGAACTATACACGTATTATGCAGCTTATGGAAATACCTACACTGCTCCCTTTGACATTAAAACCGGTGTTGTGATTGACTGGCAAACAAATCATACACCGGATCATAAAGATGATGTGCTAAATGAAATTGATGTGCTTCTAACGGAAAATGCGGCCCCCGTTTTTATCTCTTGCAAAAACGGCATGACCGATACGAATGAGTTATATAAACTTTTTGTTGTTGCCGAACGATTCGGTGGTATGTATGCGAAAAAGATGATTGTGTTGACACACTTTAAGCCAGATGCTGCTTTTAAGGAACGAGCCCGCAGTCTTGGTATTGCAGTGTTGGAAAATGTGCATCGATTATCCTTTGATACATTCCAAAAAACCCTGACGGACTTTATTCACTAAACAAAAAGGAGCCGTAGCAAAAATGTTTTGAATCATCATTTTGCTACGGCCCTTTCTATTTTCTACATTAGCTTAAATCAGCAGCTTTGCCATTGCAACCTAAAACTTCAACTAATTTGTGCTTTACAAGACCCTTAATTGCTTCACGAGCAGGCTTTAAATACTGTCTGGGATCAAAGTGATCCGGATGCTCTGCAAAATGCTTGCGGATGCTACCTGTCATTGCCAGGCGAAGATCAGAGTCAATGTTAATTTTGCAAACACTCATGGAAGCAGCCTTGCGGAGCATATCTTCCGGAATGCCGATTGCATCAGGCATCTGTCCACCGTTTGCATTGATCATTTCAACAAACTCAGGAATAACAGAGGAAGCACCGTGCAATACGATCGGGAAACCGGGAAGCTTTTCGCTTACTTTCTCCAAAATATCAAAACGAAGCTGCGGCTTCTGACCGGGCTTAAATTTATAAGCACCATGGCTTGTGCCAATTGCAATTGCCAACGAGTCAACCCCTGTACGCTCAACGAACTCAATTACCTGTGCAGGATCTGTGTAGGAAGCATCTTCAGCAGAAACATTCACTGCATCTTCAATCCCTGCTAAACGGCCAAGTTCACCTTCAACTACAACACCCTTATCATGGGCATATTCAACAACCTGCTTGGTCAGTTTAATATTATCTTCAAAGCTATGGTGAGATCCATCAATCATAACAGAGGTAAAACCACCATCAATGCAGGATTTGCAAAGCTCAAAAGTATCACCATGATCAAGGTGAACACAAATCGGCAGATTGGTTTCTATAATGGCAGCTACAATCAGCTTCATTAAATAGGTGTGGTTTGCATACTTACGTGCGCCCGCGGAAACCTGCAAAATAAGAGGAGCATTTTCTTCTTTTGCAGCTTCTGTAATACCCTGAATAATTTCCATGTTGTTCACGTTGAATGCGCCGATTGCGTAGCCGCCTTCATACGCCTTCTTGAACATTTCCGTAGATGTAACAAGTGCCATTACTATCTCTCCTTTTATTTCTTTTCATTTTAAATGATATAATATCACACCCTTGGAAGGAAGTCAAGACATATTTAAATTTTTTTAAAATTACTTTTATTTTTTAATAAATCCCTTGATTATTTTATTTTCAAGGAGTATAATGGAAAAATAATTGGCAGAGAATGAATAGAAACTTGAAGGTGCAAAAGGAGAATGTAAAAAATGATCGCTTTATTTTGTGGATTGGGATGTGGACTCTTATCGTTCTTTCTGCTCCGCATATTTGTCAGGTTGTTACTAAAAGGTGATATGCTGAAAACCTTTTGCGTGTTATTTGCAAAAATGTTGCTGATTGTCACCGTCTTTATTCTCTCTGCAATTTTATGGCACGACGAATTATGGGTTACGGGAGCAGGTTTTGCAGGAGTATTGATTCTCTGTGCACTCGTGAATTTTTTTGTTTCATTGAGAAAGAAGGACAAAAAGGATGCGTAAAAACAAAGAAGCCCGCAAAAAGATGTGGAAAAGAATTTTTTTGGTTTTAGCAATTTATGCTGTAATTACGACTCTGTTATCTATTCTATATAAAGGACATAAAAAAGAAGCCTTACAAGTTGAAGTGTTTGCCCCCAAAACGGAGATTTTCGGCATCAGCATCAGTCAGTCGATTGTTGTATTTTGGGTGATTATGGCTGTAGTAATTGCTTTAGCTATTCTATTTCGGCTTTTTGCAGTTCCAAAGTTTAAGGATGTTCCCCACGGGCTCCAGAATGCAATAGAAGCCAGCATTGAGTATATCGACATATTCTCTAAAGGAAAAATCCATGATTGCAGTGACGCTTTAGCCTCTTACATGTTCACTTTAGCCATTGTCCTCATGGGAAGTGAAGCAGCAGAGCTTTTTGCGGTACGTCCACCCACAGTAGACCTTATATTAACATTTTCCCTGTCGCTTATTACGTTTTTCTTAATCAACTACTATGGAATAAAAAAGAAAGGGATTAAAGGGCGTATTAAAGCCATGTCAAGCCCTACCCCATTTATCTTACCTATGAAAATCCTTAGCGACGTTTCAATCCCGGTTTCTCTTGCCTGCCGGCTTTTCGGCAATATGCTCGGTGGCATGATTGTTATGGATCTTCTTCGTATGGCACTTGGGAGTGCCGGTGTTGGTTTACCTGCTGTAGTAGGGTTATACTTTAATCTGTTCCACCCTGCAATACAGACATATATATTTATTACATTATCGCTCACTTTTATCAGTGAAGCTACAGAGTAAGAAAGGATGAATGAAAAATGAACGGAATGGCAGCAGCATTGGCACTTCTCCCTACTTTTGGCGCAGCGATTGGTATGGGATTTGCCACCTCAAAGGCAGTGGAGGCCACTGCAAGACAGCCGGAAGCATCTGGCAAAATTAATTCCATACTACTTTTAGGTCTTGCATTGACAGAGTCTACTGCAATTTATGGCTTTGTTACGGCACTCCTTTTGATCTTCGTATAGAAAGGAGTGTGCAAAAATGGGGATTGATTTTCGTACTGTCCCTATGGAGTTAGTAATCAACATATTAAATATTGTTGTGCTTTATCTCCTCGTACGGCTTTTGGTTTATAAACCTGTCAAGAATTTTATGCAAAATCGGCAGGACAGAATTCAAAATGATTTGGAAAGTGCTGCATCAAACCGAAAAACATCGGAAGATGCTTTGCATGGTTTACAAGATGAACTCGATGCAAATCGTAAGAAAGCAGCATTGGAAGCACAAGAGGTCACCAAATCCGCCGCGTTAGAAGCGGAAAAAATAATTTCTGCTGCTCGTGCAGAGGCTGATAAAATCATTACATCCGCGCGTTGTGAAGCCGAAGAAGAAAAAAAGGAAATGGTTCGAAAATCGCAAGACGAAATTGTTTCTATTGCCTGTAGCATGGCTGAAAAGCTTCTTGGCCGGGAAGTTAAACCGCAGGATAATGATGCAATTATTCAAAGCTTTTTAAAGGACGGGAAGGTTCTATGATCGCAAAACTAACCGTAACAAAGCAAATCACAAACACACAAATGGAAGCAATCCGTCAGAAGCTTTCGGATATCGCCCAAGAAAATGTAACGTTACAAACTGTCATTGATGATGCAATCATCGGTGGATTTGTTGCTGAATTAAACGGTAAAATTTACGATTGTTCGCTTAAAACGAGACTAAAGGAGCTGCAATCATACCTGAAGGTGGCTGAAAATGACAACAAATATTGAAACGATCAGCGCATATATTAAAAAAAGATTAGATAGCTTTTCTGTTGCCCCCAGTGTTTATGAAGTAGGCACTGTGACAGCATGCGCAGATGGCGTTATTCGTGTGAAAGGTCTGCCCGGCAGAAGGTATGACGAACTGTTGCAATTTGATTGTGGTGCGTATGGCCTTGCATTTCAGTTGGAAGAGGACTTTATCAGTGTAGTAATGCTTTCTGATGCAGATCGAGTGACTGTGGGTTCTGCTGTTTATGGTACCGGTCGAGTAATAGAAGTGCCGATTGGTGATGTATTAACAGGAAGAATTGTTGATCCTTTAGGCCGTCCACTGGATGGTCGTCCCTTAGAAGCAAACGCTTTTCGTCCGGCAGAACGTCCGGCTCCCTCTATTATTGATAGACAAAAAGTCAATCGCTCCCTCCCTACCGGTATTCTATCTATTGATTCTATGACGCCTATCGGGAAAGGACAGCGCGAGCTGATTATTGGTGACAGACAAACCGGCAAAACTACAATTGCGATTGACACGATTTTAAATCAAGCCGGCAACAATGTGCATTGTTTTTATTGCGCCATTGCACAGAAGGCGTCCACAATAGCTTCTATTATTGAAGAACTTACAGCCGCTGGAGCTATGGAATATACAACAGTAGTTGCAACCACATCTGCTGATAGTCCAACGTTGCAGTATCTTGCTCCTTATGCCGCTTGTGCAATGGCAGAAGGCTTTATGTATGCAGGAGAGGATGCACTTGTGGTATACGATGATCTTAGCAAGCATGCTGTCGCCTATCGTACTATGTCACTTTTACTTCATAGGCCTGCCGGCCGTGAAGCATATCCGGGTGATGTTTTCTATCTGCACAGCCGTCTTTTAGAGCGTGCCGCACAGCTTTCCCCTGAATTGGGTGGCGGTTCTATGACTGCACTGCCTATAATCGAAACACTAAACGGAGATATATCTGCATATATTCCGACAAATGTTATATCCATTACAGATGGGCAAATCTTTTTAGACACAGACTTGTTTAACAATGGGATGCGTCCTGCAATCAATGTTGGATTATCTGTTTCTCGTGTTGGTCGAAATGCTCAGCGTCCCGCTATGCGCCAAGTTTCCGGCGGGTTACGCATTGAGCTTTCACAGTATCGTGAATTGGTTTCTTTCACTCCATTTGGGACAGACATTGATCCGGCTACACATAAAATGTTAACCAGCGGTGCTGCTCTTACAGAGATATTAAAACAAAAGAAACACGTTCCTTATTCCCTGTCTACATTGGTTTCCTTGCTTCTGGCGCATAAAGAAGGTGTTTATATCTCTGTACCCATACAAGAGATAAGCGCTTTTAATCATGGGCTTTGTGCATATCTTGCAGCCCAATGCATGAACACGCTGAATCATATTGATGTGACAGGTGAAATGACGGATACAGAACAGCAAATTTTGGTGGAGGCAATCAAAGCATATGCAGAATCTAAGCGAAATTAAAACGCATTTGCGTGCTGCAGAGCAAACCAGGAAGATGACAAATGCCCTTTCTCTTCTTTCTACGGCTCGAATGAAAAAATCCATGCAAAAAGCGCAGTATTATGATGAATATTATACACGAGTTCGTTCTGCGGTAAAAGGTCTTCTTGAAAAGGCACCTAATATGTCACATCCCTTTTTAGAAAAACGGCCTATTCAGCGAGCAGCCTTTGTGATGATTTCCGGTGAAAAAGGCATGTGTGGCAGTTATAATCAAAATATACTGCATTATGCGGAACAGATTATCAGTTCCTACAGCTGTGATAAGTATTTGGTTACAATAGGTAGAACGGCGGAAGAGCATTTCCGCCATCTGGGTCTTCGCCCTAAGATTTCTGTTTCCGGCTTTTCCGGAACGCCAAGCATTAAGGACACTATGTCGATTGTGAAGGCATTATTATACGGATATACACATGGCCGTATTGATAATATTACACTCATTTTCACAGATTACCAATCTGCTGCACGACAAACACCTGCACATGTGCATCTTTTGCCGTTGGATATAGCAGATTTTGTTGATGTTGAGCCTGAGGATCATTATAAATCTGACATTTTATTTACACCTTCTCCGGCACAAGTGTTGTCCACCCTTGTTACCCATTATGCAGTGGGACTTATTTTTAATGTGATTGCCCAGTCCTTAGCTGCTGAGTATAGTGCACGCATGCGTGCTATGCAAGATGCAACGAATAATGCTGATGAAATTATTGCTGATCTCAAGATGCGCTATAACACAGCAAGACAGTTTAGTATTACCAACCAGATTATGGAAATTGTTTCCGGCTCGGAAACGCAGAAGTAGGAGAAAGCTATGAATGGGAGAATTATACGTATTACTGGACCGGTGATTGATGTACGATTTGTTAAAGGTGAAGAACCACCCATCAATCATTTATTAAAAATTGCAGAAAGTAATGTTTTTGTAGAAGTTGCCGCACATATTGGCGAAGGTGTTGTTCGGTGTATCACCTTAGATGCTGCTGAAGGGTTGCGCTGTGGTCTTGTGGTGGAAGATACCGGAGGAGATATTACTGTTCCTGTCGGCGATGCAGTGTTAGGACGCGTTGTCGATGTTATGGGCCGCCCTATTGATGGTCTTGGCCCAATTCATACTACAGAATACAGTTCTATTCATCGTGCCGCACCGGCTATACGCGAGCAAAAGCCGGCAACAGAGGTTTTAGAAACCGGCATTAAAGCCATCGACCTTTTAACGCCTTTTGCAAAAGGCGGTAAAATTGGTCTGTTTGGCGGTGCTGGTGTTGGTAAAACCGTTCTGATTATGGAGCTGATTCATAATGTTGGCGCACAGCATGATGGATATTCCGTTTTCACCGGTATTGGAGAACGCAGCCGCGAAGGCAATGAATTTTTAATGGATATGCGCGAAAGTGGCGTAATTAAAAACACAACCTTGGCCTTTGGACAGATGAATGAGCCACCAGGAAGCCGTATGCGTGTTGCACTGACCGGGCTTACCATAGCGGAGCATCTTCGTGATAAAAAACGACGAGATGTTCTGTTATTCATTGATAATATTTTTCGCTTTATCCAAGCAGGAAATGAGGTTTCGACTTTGCTTGGCCGTATGCCCTCTGCAGTAGGTTATCAGCCGACACTTGCAAACGAACTGGGTGCCTTAGAGGAACGCATTGCCTCTACAAAAGACGGATCTATCACCTCGATTCAGGCTGTATATGTGCCTGCAGATGATTTGACCGACCCTGCACCTGCAACGATATTCTCCCATCTCGATTCTATGATTGTATTGTCCCGCAGTATTGCTGAGCTTGGCATTTATCCGGCAATCAGTCCTTTGGAATCCTCGGGCAGAATTCTTGAGCCGTCTATCGTCGGTGAGAAACATTATGACGTTGCACAGCGTGTACGCGCTTGCTTGCAACGCTATAAAGAATTGCAAGATATTATTTCGATTCTGGGTATGGACGAATTGCAATATGAGGATAAACAAATTGTATTCCGCGCAAGAAAACTGCAGAACTTCCTCTCGCAACCCTTGCATGTTGCAGAAGCCTTTACCGGTTTTTCCGGAAGATTTGTCACAATTGAAAAAACAGTGGAGAGCTTCCGTCAGATTCTGGATGGCGAAGTGGATGACCTTCCGGAACGCGCTTTCTTTATGGTAGGCGATATTGATGAGGCGAAAGAAAAGGCTAAAACGATGGTGAGTGCATCATGAACACATATCCTCTTGAAATCCTAACGCCAAAAAAACGATTTTTTAAAGGCAATGTGGAGAGTGTAAAACTGCATTGTATTGACGGTGAACTTGTCATTTTAAAAAACCATATTCCCATGTACGGCGCTTTGGATGCCGGAGAAATTGTTGTGACAGACTCTATCGGGCGCCACTGCTTTAAAGGGTCGGATGGCTTTGTTGTAGTACATCCTGACCATGTAATTATTTTTTTAATGCAAATACAAGATAATCCTTCCTAAAACATTGGGTGGAAAACATGCAGTACATTCTGGGTGATTTTTCACCCTTTTTGTATGTTTTCCAATGTATCGGTTAAACTATAACGTACTACATGAAATCAATCTGGAGGCGTTATGAAGAAAACTGTTAAAAAGGATTTTTCACGTATTTACTTAACCTACAAGGCATGCAAAAAAAACAAAATCGGGTTAAAGTCCGGTTCTGTCGCTGAATGGCTCTGTGATAACTTTTATATTTTTGAAGAAGAATATGCCGCGATTCAATCTCTGCGTCTTACACGGCGTTCCTCCAAACAATCCGCCCAAAAAGCTTACGACTGGGCAGTAGATTTTCTTACGCAGCACCAATATGTGATTGAAGAACAAACACTCTTTGCAGCAATGCAGCGTGCACAGACTTCCGCACCATTTTCCATTGGAGAGTTGCGTTTCCTTCCGTATGCCTTGCGTTGCGGATTATTGTCACGTGCAGCAAAAGATTGTCAATCGACTGATGATGAGGGCGTTATGGGTAATATTGTCCGTTCCTTGATTGCGCTAAGAGATTTGGACTATGATGTTTTATTTGAAACTTACTCTATGATAGACAAGATTTTATCTAAGGACAAAATCTATCCGGAAATGAACGCTTCATCGAAGGATGTCTATCGTCGTGCCGTAAGCAAAATGGCATACTCCAGCCGAAAAAGTGAGTCAGAAGTTTGTGAAAAAGCATACATGCTTGTAAAGCAAAAAAAGGGAAAACAAAGCCATGTAGGCTATTACTTAATTGGTGAAGGCGAAAATCTTTTAAGAAAAGAACTGGGATTGCCTCCGCACAAAGAGGTCAATAAGCCTGTCATTTACATTGGCTGCATTTTATTCTTTTCTCTTGCCTTCGCTTATGGTTTGGCTGTTTCCACTCACAAAGTATTCTGGTCAATCTTGTCTATCATCCCACTGATGGATGCGATTATTACCCTGTTACAATATCTTTTATTAAAGACCACCCCTGTACGTCCATTGCCGGCTTTAAAGCTTTCGAATGGCATCCCGGAATCCGTTCTGATCGTATATCCTACTTTGCTTTCCTCTGTAAAAAAAGGTGAGGAAATGGCAAAAAAATTAGAAATATGTTATCTCGCGAACCGAGATAAAAATCTGCATTTTGCTGTTTTAGGTGATTTCAAAGATAGTGTCACGCATACAGAGGATGCTTCTATTCCTGCTGCTTGTCAAAAAGCTATTTCTGCACTGAATGAAAAATATGGCAACCATTTTTACCTTCTGCATAGAGGACAAACCTATTGTGAACGGCAGAATAAATGGATGGGATTAGAACGAAAGCGTGGGGCAATTTCGGATTTGAACGCTTTTTTACGCAATCAATATGATTTTGCCTATACCGCCGGTCAAATTGAAAACCTACGCGGTATTCGTTATGTGTTAACTTTGGATGATGATACCCTATTGCCTCCTGGAGCGGCTGTACGAATGGTTGGTACAGCTCTGCATCCCCTCAACAAGCCCACAATAGAAAACGGCATAGTAACAAGCGGTTACGGCATTATTGAGCCTCGCGTCAGCGTTCGTCTCGAAAGTGCAGGAAAGACGTTTTTCTCAAGAATATTTGCAGGACAGGGCGGTATTGATACCTACCATAGTGCTGTTTCTGAATTCTATATGGATGTTTTTGGAGAGACGGTTTTTACCGGAAAAGGTCTTTACAATGTAGATACCTTTTCCGCCTGTATGTCTATTCCACCCGACACTGTACTCAGCCATGATCTTTTAGAGGGAAGTTATGTACGCTGTGCGCTTGCCTCTGACGTTCAGGTTTTCGATGGTTTTCCGGGGCGTTTTCTTGCTTTTTCATTACGTCAACATCGCTGGACACGCGGTGATTGGCAGCTTCTCCCATGGCTTTCAAACCATATACGGAACGAAAATGGACAAAAGATTAAAAATCCGCTAACGCTTTTGTCAAAATGGAAAATATTTGACAATCTGCGGCGTAGCATTACACCGATTTTTCAGCTAATCCTAATACTCAGTGGCTGTCGTTCTGCTATCCTTGTTGCACTGATTTCCTTGCTTTTACCGATGCTTTTATATCTCATTGATGCACTATTGCAAAAAAGTTATATTTTTATTGGTGAAAAAACAAACACAGGCATTGTCTACGGATTCAAAGCGATCTTATACCAAATGACGTTATCGTTTGCTTTTCTTGCGCATACTGCATATACTTCTTTTGACGCAGTATGCCTTGGAATATATCGTGCTTGCACCCATCGCCGCACATTAGAATGGGTCACAGCCTCCGATGCTGAAACAGGCAGTGTAAACACATTGCTTGGCCACTACCGTGCAATGCTTTTCTCATTTGTAATTGGTATTCTATCCGTTTTATCTGTAATAACGGGTTTTGTGTACGAATCCAGTATTCCGCTTATTTTTGGCATTGTTTGGATTTTTTCTCCGGCCATAGCTTATATTACCGGTCAGGAAAGAGAACCAGTCAGTTACGGATTAACGTCGCAAAAAGAAAAGCTTCTGTTGGATTGTGCAACACGCATCTGGCACTTTTTTGCCGATTATATGACGGAAGCAGATCATTATCTTCCCCCAGACAATGTGCAAATAAAGCCTTATAAAGGCGTGGCTCACCGTACGAGTCCGACCAATATCGGGCTTGGTATGGTCGCCTGTCTTTGCGCTTGTAAATTAGGCTTAATTACGCCGGAAGAAATGCAAAACCGTATATCCAAAACCATGGACACAGTCGAAAAATTAGAAACATGGAAAGGACATCTTTATAACTGGTATGATACTATAACCTGCAAACCCCTTTCCCCCAGATATGTATCGACTGTAGACAGCGGAAATTTTCTCTGTTATTTAGTGGTAGCAGCTATGGGTATATCTACGTATACAGGTGAAAACCACCCACTTGTAAAAAGACTCTTACGTTTTGTTTGGAATGTGGATTTTAAGCCACTTTATAATGAAAAGAAAAAGCTTTTATCCATCGGATTTTCTGTGGAGGAAAACAGACTGACCAATTCTTACTATGACCTTCTTGCCAGTGAAGCAAGACAAGCCGGTTTTCTTGCCATTGCATTAGGGCAATTACCGCCGGAGCATTGGTTTAGTCTTGGGCGTGGGTTAACTTCTTCCGAGGGCTTTAAGGGACTGATCTCATGGTCAGGCACAATGTTTGAGTATTTAATGCCCCTTCTTATCATGAAATCTTATCGCGGAACGCTGCTCGATGAAACCTATCGTTTTGCAGTAGGCTGTCAAAAGCGGTACGGCAGACGCAGGCACGTTCCATGGGGTGTATCAGAATCCGGTTTTTACGCTTTTGATACTGAAGGAAATTACCAGTATAAAGCATTTGGTGTACCGGAATTAGGACTTGTCCGTCATTTGGCCGATGATATTGTGATTGCTCCCTATGCAACCATACTGGCACTTATGATCGACTCACGAAGTGCAATTGCAAACATGCAGCTTTTAAAGCGAGAGGGATTATATGGTGAATATGGTTTTTTTGAGGCTGCAGACTTTACAGAAGAAAGATTATCCGGTACAATGCGCCGCGGCGTAATAAAAAGCTACATGGCACATCATCAAGGCATGTCTCTTGCAGCGATTACAAACGTTTTATGTGACAATTTTTTGCAACAAAAATTCCATGCCTATCCACCTATCCAAGCAATTGAACCACTCCTGAAGGAGCGTATTCCCCTTCGTGTGCCGGCCATCAGGGACCGACAAGAACGCGTGCCGCCGGTACGCTACAAACGCACGTATGATGCAGAATGTGTGCGCCGCTTTAAAAATGTTGAAACGATGCCCCGCCCGGTACAACTATTGTCAAACGGAAGTTATCATCTTTGTATCGATAGTGCAGGCCATGGATACAGTACTCTTGATGGGATCTATCTGCATAAAGTAAATGTGCCGTATTATAATGGACAGGCAGTTTATATCGTGAATACTAACAGCGGGCAAGTGATGGACGGCTACGGAAACGATTGCACATTTTTCGGACACATGGCTATCTATCACGGCGAACAAAACAAACTAACCACCACTCTTCAAGTGAATGTAGATCCTGAAGACAACTGTGAAGTGCGACGCATTACAGTATGTAATACAGCCGGAAAGCCCCGAACTGTGGAAATTTACTATTATGCGGAGCCCTCCCTAACTACGCCTATGGCAAGCGAAGCGCATAATGCATTTTCCAATCTGTTTGTGCAAACGGAAGAACAAAATGGCGTTTTGTATGCTGTGCGCCGAAAACGTACAGAAAATGAAAAAACATTCATTGGATTTGCTGCTGCAATCGAAGAAGGAAACAAAGAAGGCGCGTTACAGTATGATACGGATAGAATGTCTTTTTGGGGACGTGGCACAGAGTTTCCTGTTGCTGTCAAAAGCGGTAGCATTCTTGCCGGAAAAACCGGTACAGTTCTCGATCCTGCTTTTGCTTTAAAAATAAGGCTCGAAATTAAAGACGGCGAGAGCGGTTCTGTAACTTTTCTATCGGGCCTTGTCGATACTAAGGAACGAGCAACACAGATTGTAAATAAGTATAAAACACATCAGAAAAATGTGTCAAATGATGCCTATCAATATAAAAAGAATAACTCCCCGATTGCTTTTCAAGAAGGCGAAGAAGCAACATTCCTTCATGCCGCCGGATATTTGCTGTATGGTTTCGCGCCAACTCCTGCTATTCTAACAGCAAAGGAAAAAAATATGCGGCCTCGAAGCGATCTTTGGAAGTTCGGCATTTCCGGTGATAATCCTATATTATTTCTCGTATTGACAGACAGCGCAGATTTATCCTTGTTAGAAAGCTTTTTAAAAGCGCATCGTTACTTTAGAGAATACGGTATTCCAACAGACTTGGTTGTGTATTGTGATGAAAGCGGCGGTTACACCAAGCCTCTATTTGACACAGTTGTAAAAAAACGAGTGCCTAACGAATTTATTTTTGGAAGAAGCGATATTGACGAAGGTGATAAGCGTCTTTTAATTGCTTCGGCAAGTATCTATGCAGATAAGAGCACAGGCGGATTCTCTGCCCTGCCCCCTTATCCTGTACAGAATACAAAAAATGTGCACATTCAAGAAGGGCAACAAGACGAGGCGATCACACTGCCGAATCTGTTATATGCAAACGGATTTGGTGGATTTGATGCGCAAACAGGTGAATATGTTATACTACAGACTAAACGCTGTCAAACACCTTTGCCTTGGAGCCACATTGTAGCCAATCCGCATTTTGGGTTTATTGCAACTGAGAGCGGCGGCGGAAACACATGGAGCAATAACAGTCAAAGCTTTCGTATTTCTCCTTGGTATAATGATGCTACCATTGACCCTTGCGGAGAACGCTTGATATTAAAAGATGGTGAGGATGTATGGTCCCCTATGGCCGGAATCTTTCCGGAAGAAGGTCAATTCGTTACAAGATATGGGTTTGGTTACGTTTCCTACTATCGGAAAACGCGGAATATTTCTCATACCGCCACGTTATTCACGCCGCCGCAAGGCGAAAAAAAGGCTATTTTACTTTCACTGACGAATCACGAAAAAGAATCACGTACTCTTACAGTTGAATATGCCTTTACGCCTGTTCTCGGCACACAACCAAAGCCAAAGGATATTATTATTCTTGAAACCGGTAAACTGGTTCGTATGCGAAATGCGTTTCATGATACTATGAAGACGGTTTGTCTTTCTGCAGGTGAAGGCGGCCAATGCGGCGGTGACTGCACGAATGTTTGGGCAAGACAATCCATTACACTTGTTCCTAATGAAACGCATAATATTTGTTTTACGATTTATACAGACGATGCACCGATCACAGATGCTGCATCTGCCTTAAAAGAAACGAAAGCGTACTGGCAAAGCTGCCTTTCAGAGATAACCGTAGAAACTGCCGATGCATCTTTCAATCTATTACTCTCTGGCTGGCTTTTATACCAAGCACTATGCTGTCGGCTTTTTGCACGCAGTGCATTTTATCAATCCGGAGGTGCAACCGGCTTCCGCGATCAATTGCAAGATGCATTAGCACTTCTATATACAAAGCCCGAGCTTGTACGAAAGCAGATATTATACCATGCATCTTACCAATTTACAGAAGGAGATGTTTTCCACTGGTGGCACGAAGACGAGAAAGGGGTTCGTACCAGAATTTCTGACGACCGATTATGGTTACCTTATGCAGCCTGCCGGTACTACGCTGTAACAAAAGACGCCTCCATTTGGGAAGAAAAGACAAGCTTCGTATTGGAACCGCCACTTTCCCCCGGTGAAGATGAACGGTACACTTTTGTAAAGGAGCGCAGTGCGCCCGATACCCTTTATGAACATTGTCGCCGCGCTATTGAAATCTCGCTTGCAAAGGGTAATCATGGATTACCGCTTATGGGCGGCGGCGATTGGAATGATGGGATGAACCGCGTTGGTATTGAAGGAAACGGAGAAAGCGTTTGGTTATGTTTCTTTCTAAAGCATGTTCTTGATTTATTTATTCCTATTGCTGCAGAAAGAGGCGACGATGCACTTGTAAAGCGATATAGCCATGAAAAAAGTCTTTTAATCGAAGCTGTTGATAGTTCCGCATGGGATAAAACACATTATGCACGTGCTTTTTTCGACAATGGCAATCCGTTAGGTACTTCTGCCTCTCCCGAGTGTGCAATGGATGCCATCAGCCAATCCTGGTCCGTTATTGCAAACTGCGGAAGCTCTGTTCACCAAAAGACGGCTATGGATTCTCTATATGATACATTGGTTGACCGGGAGCATAGACTGATCCGTCTTCTTACCCCTGCATTCGAAAAAACAAACCCCTCCCCCGGTTATATTCAAAGCTATCCGGCCGGAATACGAGAAAACGGGGGGCAATACACGCATGGTGCAATCTGGGCGGCCATTGCCTTTGCAATTTTAGGCGATTCAACAAGAGCTTACGAACTCTTTTCCATGTTGAATCCAATTTTGCGTAGCGATACTCCCGCTTCTGCGAACCTATATAAAACAGAGCCTTATGTGATGACTGCAGATATCTATACCGCACCTACACACATTGGGCGAGGCGGATGGAGCTGGTATACCGGTGCTGCGTCTTGGATGTATCAACTTGGACTGGATTATTTATTAGGATTTGAGAAAAAAGGGGATTCTGTCACGTTCCACCCTTGTCTTCCTGCGGACAAACTTGGTTTTACTCTCCGTATGCGTTTTGGCAACACACAATATGTTTTTCATGTTTATGGTCCATCAGAAGTCATTCAGCTGATAGATGATGGAGAAACACATGAATTAACAGTTGGAAAGAATATTTAGACAAATTTCGTCTTTTTTCTAAAAAAGCTTGACAAATTGCTTATGGAGGTCTATAATGACAATATCATTTAACTTGTTGATATACTTGATATGGTAGAGGTGCGAAATCTATCAGTAGCATGTTACAGTCGTCGGTAAACGCACATGTGAAAGGAGCTTTCGCCGAAGCGTAATGGATGTTACCGCATCCGGCACGTTGGGGTCTTGCAAAATATGTAAGGCACTGTCATTTAGGTGCAGCCTAAGTGGAGAGCTATCATGGATTTTGAATACGGTCCATTGTACCATGTTTTTTAAACCCGTGATGCTTCATTGATAGTATCACGGGTTTTTGAAAAAAATTATAAGGAGAATCCCCATGAAAAAAAGAACACTTTTATTGTCCCTATTCCTCTGCCTTAGCCTGGCGCTTGGCGGCTGCGGTGCAAAGGACGCAGAAACGACGAACGATGCAAAGGACACTTTGACAGTTGCAATGGAGTGCAGCTATGCTCCTTACAACTGGACACAGAAAGATGCATCAAATGGTGCTGTACCTATTAAAGACAGCTCCGATTTCGCATTCGGCTATGATGTAATGATGGCAAAGCACATTGCAGAAAAGATTGGCATGAATCTTGAAATCGTTAAATCCGATTGGGATTCTTTAGTACCTGCTGTGCAATCCGGCATTGTAGACTGTGTTATTGCCGGTCAGTCTATTACCTCAGAAAGAATGCAGTCTGTTGACTTTACAAAACCTTACTATTACGCATCCATTGTAGCACTTGTAAAGAGCGATGGCAAGTATGCAAATGCAGCCGGCGTTTCTGATCTTGCAGGTGCAACCTGTACTTCTCAGCTGAATACAGTGTGGTATGATGTATGCTTACCACAGATTAAAGATGCAAATATTCTTGCTGCACAGGATACAGCACCGGCTATGCTTGTTGCATTAAAGGCTGGCACTTGTGATTTAATTGTTACAGATATGCCTACCGCAATGGCAGCATGTGCTACTGACCCCAGCTTAAAATTATTAGATTTTACCGGTTCTGACGATAATTTTGAAGTTTCTGATGAAGAAATCAATATCGGTATTTCTCTCCAGAAGGGCAACACTGAACTTGCAGATAAAATTAATGGAGTCTTATCCGAAATGACTGAAGATGATTTCAAAAAGATGATGAGCGATGCAATCGCCGTGCAACCCCTCAGCAACTAATTTTTAATGATGTTTTTGTAGGCCGGCAGTTCCTTTTTGAATTGTCGGCTTATATACAAAGGAGATACTATCTATGCCGCAAGATTTTGGTGGCAGAATTGTTTTTATTCTGCAAAACTACTGGACTTCCTTCCTAAAAGGTGCCGGCACAACGATGGCAATCGCAATCATCTCAACCTTAATTGGCTGTCTTATTGGATTTGCAATCGGAATCATTCAAACCATTCCCCTATCTAAAGGGGACAACCTTCTTAAAAAGATTTTTTTACGGATCGTCTGGTTTTTCGTGGGTGTTTATGTTGAAGTTTTCCGCGGTACGCCTATGATGGTACAGGCAATGTTTATTTTCTACGGCATGCCGCTTGTTTTCGGCATTAAACTTGCCATGTGGCCCGCAGCCATCCTAATTGTTTCTATAAACACTGGTGCATATATGGCTGAAACTGTTCGCGGTGGCATCCTGTCCATTGATAATGGGCAAACCGAAGGTGCGCTCGCGATTGGTATGACCCATTGGCAAACTATGACGAATGTAATATTGCCACAGGCACTTAGAAACACAATTCCTCAAATTGGTAATAACCTTATTATTAATATAAAGGATACATGTGTTTTGTCTGTAATCGGTACTGTTGAATTGTTCTATACTACAAAAGGCATTGCCGGTTCTTATTACACCTATTTTGAAGCATTTACAATCACTATGGTAATGTACTTTATTCTCACCTTCATTTGTTCTCGTGTATTACGTTTGTGGGAGAGCAAGCTGGATGGACCGCAAAACTATGATTTAGCAACAACAGACACTCTGGCGCATACAAGTGGTTTAAACACTTTCCCGAAATCACGTCGTCCTAAAGACGGCACCCGTGATTCGCTGTAAGAAAGGACGGCATAGATAAAATGAATGAACAAAATCCCATCCTTGAAATTCGTCACTTATCTAAAAATTTTGGGAAAAATATTGTACTCAAGGATATTGATTTCTCCGTTAAAAAAGGGGATGCAACTTGTGTGATTGGTGCATCCGGCTCCGGCAAATCCACCCTGCTTCGATGCCTAAATCTTTTAGAAACACCTTCCTCCGGTGAAATTTTATTTCATGGAAAGAATATTCTATCACAAACCGTAAAGCCGGCTGCCTATCGGGCAAAAACCGGTATGGTTTTTCAAAGCTTTAATCTTTTCAATAATATGAATGTGCTAAAAAACTGTTCTGTTGGACCGATCAAGGTTTTAAAGCTTTCCCGCAATGAAGCAGAAGAACGCGCTATGAAGTATTTAACAAAAGTTGGCATGGCTCCCTATATAAATGCAAAGCCCAGTCAGCTTTCCGGCGGACAAAAACAACGTGTTGCCATCGCTAAGGCGCTTGCCATGGAACCGGAGGTACTTCTATTTGATGAACCCACCAGTGCACTAGACCCACAAATGGTTGGTGAAGTTTTAAGTGTTATGCGTACGCTGGCTTCTGAGGGAATGACAATGATTGTTGTTACGCATGAAATGGCTTTTGCACGGGATGTATCAACAAGAGTTGTATTTATGGCAGATGGCGTAATTGATTGTTCCGGCACGCCACAGGAAATCTTTGGTGACATACAAAACGAAAAGTTAAAGGATTTTCTCTCACGATTTAATAATCAGTAAGTCTTATTAAAGGGTGTACCTGCAAACAGGCACACCCTTTTTTCATCCACAATGCGAAACCATTATTTGTTATTCACTTGAATTTTTAAAAGACGAAACATCCTGTCTGCCGCATTCTTTAGCATTAGTTCTGCATTTTTCATTGCTTCTGTAAGGGGCATGGCTGTATGAAACACAGAATAAACCGCACGAATACCGGCTTGATATACAGCCTCAAAACCTTCCCCTATTCCTCCAACAAGAGCAATACAAGGCTTATCCCCACATCTTGCAGCAACGCCTACTGCCGCTTTTCCAAACGCTGATTGTGCATCCATCTTTCCTTCGCCTGTAATAATCAAATCCGCATCTGAAATAGTCTTGTTGAAATCCAAAATATCCAAAACTGTTTCAATCCCGGAGCAGAATTGACCGCCTAAGAATGCCATCAGTGCTGCGCCAACGCCGCCTGCTGCTCCGCCACCGATTGCAGAACTCCATGTTCCCGGAATTGTTTTTTCTAACACAGCGGCGTAATTCTGCATGCCGGCCTCCAGTTGAATCAGTTCCTCCTGACTTGCACCTTTTTGCGCTCCATACATCATCGTCGCACCTGTTTTACCGACAAGCGGATTTTTAACATCGCAAATGATTTTACATTTGATTTCTCGAATCCGCGGATGCATACCGCTTAAATCAATTGCACAAATTTTAGAAAGGTTATCGCCAATGCCGCACAAAGCTTCACCATTCTCATCTAAAAATCGGACGCCCAGTGCACGCATCATTCCAATGCCACCATCATTCGTTGCACTGCCGCCAATGGCAATATAAAGCATTTTTGCACCGGCATCCAGCGCGTGCGCAATCGCCTCTCCAAGACCTTGAGAGGTCGTTTTGCGCGCCGAAGGCTCTTGTACCATACCAAGGCCACTGGTGAGTGCCATTTCAATATAGGCCGCTTCCCCATCTCTTAAATAGTAGCTTGGGGAAGGCCGAAAATCAGGGCCGGTAACTGTACACTCTATTTTTTCAAAATCCTTTCCACTCAGAAGTGCTTCTAACGTTCCTTCTCCACCATCTGCAATTGGTATTGAAACAACTTTTGCATTTGGAAAATGCTCCTTCGCTTTTTCTGCAATGGAATGTGCCACTTCCGCTGCGGAAAGACTCCCTTTAAATGAATCCGGCGCAACAACAATTTTCATAATGTGCTCCTTTACGATTTAATACTTTGTACTTTTTTGTCAGAATAATTGTTGATTAATTTAAAAACTAATGAAACAATTGCAAATCCAATAGACATTGCAAAAATGACTTCAGCCGTTAATAGCGCATATTTTTTAAACTCTACCATATTGCCACTGATTATATACGTCATTGTATAATACAAACTTCCGCCGGGAATCATCGGTACTGTTGCCGATATTAAAAGACAAGTTGTTGGTGCTTTCAGTATTTTAGATGAAATATGTGCAAATAAACTGCAAAAGGCGGCTGAGAAGAAATACGATATAAAGTCGTTGGCCACAATACGAAATAACAAATACACACCCCATGACAGCATGCCGTTTATTGCAATGATTAACCAGTATTTCTTTTTTACATTAAAAACCATGGAGAAACCTAAGCTGCCGATAAAGGCGAGTATTAACTGTATAAAAGGATTCATACGCTTAACCCTCCAAAAACAAATGATATCAAGATAAATCCGCTAGCAATGCTCGCAGCAGTAAAGAGGGATTCTGTAAAACGTAAAAGACCCGTGATGGTTTCACCAAGTAACATATCACGAACGGAATGGGTAATGGCAATACCCGGAATAGAAAGCATAATACAGCCAATCAATATCTTATCAAGATTCAAGCCAAGATGTAGTCTGTTTCCCAAAAGTACCAAGATGTTACCCACAAAACCGGTCATGACAGAGATAATAAAATCTCCTAAAAGAACATTCTCATTTATCAAGAGGTTGAATCGCTTGAAAAATGTAATGATTACTGCGAGAACCGCCGTAATCAGAGCATCTGCAATGCTTCCGCCAAAAAACATTGTAAATCCGCCGGCTGCTAAGATTGCGCCAATGTATGTCTTATATTTCCGTGCTTGTGTTTCTTTTTTTTCAAGTACAAAATCCTCAATCAAATCAGCTTTTCCATCACATACATCTCGAGAAAATTGATTTAATTCTTCTAACCTTTCTAAATCTGTACCCCATCTGTCAATCCTGCGAAACTGACTGTATACCTTCCCATTATTATCTTCTGCTGTAATTTGAATCTGTGAAGTGATTGTAAAGACATTGACTTTTTTAAAATCATAACGAAATAACAAACGAGCAATTGTATCCTCCACACGGCTTACTTCCCCGCCCGTTCTAAGCATTTGTTCTCCGATATCCAAAGCTTTGCCAATATAAATTTCATTCACTGCAAATCCCTCATAAACGAAAATTTGCATTTATTTTATCATAAATTCTCCAAAAAATCAACAAATTTCTTTGAGATTTGACGCATCCTTCAAATATTCATACATCAAAACCACATCGCTTTATTTTGATGTATGACCTCTCTTAGTTCTTTTTTTACATCATCACTTGCAAAAGAAAAGTTTACGGCATTCATAAGCAGTTGATTGATTTCATCATCTGTGATTTGAAGACGTTCTTTGGCTAAGTACATCTCTTTGCGTACATTCGTGCCACAAACTGTAGGATCATCGCTGTTTAAAGTAACAACCAACCCTTCATGAATGAGTTTTTTCAAGGGGTAGTTTTCAATACAATCCACGGCGTGTGTTTGTAAATTACTGGTAATGCAAAGTTCAAGCGGAATACGTTTTTCTTTAAGTTCATTCATAAGGGTTGCATCTTCAAGTACATGAATACCATGTCCGATTCGTTTTGCCCCAAAGGCTACAGCACTGCGAATACTTTCTGCACCATCAGCCTCGCCGGCATGCATGGTGATGTTAAGTCCGAGTTTGTTCGCATATGCAAAAATATCTTGATACTCTTTAGTCGGATACAAGGCTTCAGCACCGGCCAGATCCACAGCTACAACGCCCCTATCTTTATATTGACCTGCAAGCCGCACTGTTTCCATATTCAGGGTTGTGAGGTCATCCCCTCGCATGCAACATAAAATCAAGTTAGCTTTTAGTTTCGAACGTTTCAGGCCATCAAGGGCAGCAAGAACAACCTCTTGCTGAGAAAGATCACGATTCACATGCAGCTGTGGCGCAAAACGAAGTTCCGCATAGAGAACGCCGATCGCCATCATTTCCTCCTGCACGCGATATACGGCGTGAGAAATTGCCTCTTTCGTCTGTAGCAGAGAGCAAGGGAGCGCAAAGCATTGTAAAAATTCATTTAAATCCTGACAATCCGATGATACAGATAAAAGCTTGGATAGCTGTTTTCTGTCTGTCGTTGGGAGTGCAATGGATTGCATTTCTGCAAGTTCTATTGCTGTGTCCACAGATATTGCGCCATCAATATGCAGGTGTAAATCTATAAAACATGGTGAGGGACTTTTATTTGCAGAAAAAACAGTGTTTTCTTTTTTCATTCATTCAAATCTCCCATTGATAGTTTTTATTTTTCCATTTTATCATATTCCTTTATCATGACCCTATTACTACTTCATAAGTTATGCAATTGTTTCATAAATAAACGGCAACTTGAAAGGCACAGTTTCAGAAAACTCAAATGCCTTTTCAGCCCATTGAAATGCATCATCGGCACATTTATTGCTATACACTGTGCATAAACAGTCCCCCTTCTTTACATAATCGCCTGGTTTTACATTTAATACGATGCCTGCACCATGGTCAATCTTGTCCGTCAATTCAAGCCTCCCTGCCCCGACAAGCAATGCGGCATGCCCGATATTCTCAGCATTTACCGCAGAAATAAATCCTGTATTGGATGACAGAATATCAGTTTTAATCGAAGAAATCGGTAAAAGCGATGTATCGCTAAGGCATCGGATATCGCCGCCTTGTGCTTGAATCCATTCCTGCATTTTTGAAAATGCACTTCCGTTTTCAAGTACCATATTTGCTTGTAGGCGTGCTGTATCTATAGATATATCTAATGCTGCAACCGCCATATGGGCTGCAAGTTCAATGCACAATTCACGCAAAGATGCATGCATGCCATCTTTTGCCGTCCCTTTTAAAATATCAATTGCTTCAATCACTTCAAGTGTGTTGCCCACATTTCTTCCTAAAGGTTGATTCATGTCAGAAATAATTGCAATTGTCCTTCTTCCGCATTGACGTCCTATTTCCACCATCGCTTCAGCGAGCTTCTTTCCTTCAGCATAGTCTTTCATAAACGCACCATTTCCTACTTTAACATCTAACACAATATTTGGTGCACCGGCAGCAATTTTCTTGCTCATGATTGAAGATGCAATAAGTGGAATACTATCGACTGTTCCCGTAACATCTCTTAGGGCATACAGCTTTTTATCCGCTGGTGTCATTTTCCCGCTTTGTGATACAACAGACAATCCAATCTGTGATACAATCTCCATCATCTCATTTTGTTCCAGATTTGTGCAGAAACCCGGTATTGACTCCAGTTTATCCGCTGTTCCGCCAGTAAAGCCCAATCCTCGGCCAGACATTTTTGCAACCTTAATACCCATTGCCGCCGCCATAGGGCCGACAATCATCGTAGTTTTATCTCCTACACCGCCTGTACTATGTTTATCGGCACACCTATTGCCAAAGCAAGATAAATCGAGCATATCACCAGACTTTGCCATGCACCTGGTTAACATTGCTGTTTCCCTCTCGTTCATGGAACGGAAGAAGATTGCCATAGCCAATGCAGAAATCTGATAGTCCGGAATTGTTCCTTGTGTTAGGCCATCAACAAAAAACGCAATTTCCTCGTCAGCCAATGCCTGCCCTCTCTTTTTCTTTTCTATCATCTCTACCATATTCATACACTTGTGTCTCCCAACAAATATATAAAAACAAATATGTACTATGCGATCATACAATTCCTATAAAATACTCCACAGCAATTGCAACAAGTACCACTAGTGCCGATATGATAAAACCATGAAGCATTGGTCTTGCACCGGACTTTGCCATTTTCTTGAAATCTGTATTCAGACCTATGGCTGCTAAAGCAGATACCATAAGGAATTTGCTGATATCCTTAGCTACTATCGATACGGTATCAGGTACAATGCCAATACTATTTATAACCGTCATAGCTAAAAACCCAGCAATAAACCATGGAAATAGTTTTGTAAATTTTACTTTGTGCTTTTCTTGCCCGACACCTGACTGTTTGCGTTTTAAATTCGCATTGATGAAGGCGAAAATCAGCACAACCGGTATAATAGATAGCGTGCGAGTTAGTTTTACCATAGTAGCAAAATCGCCTGCTGCTTCACTATAGGCAAAGCCTGCAGCGACAACACTGGAGGTATCATTTACCGCCGTCCCTGCCCATAGCCCGTATGCCATATCTGATAAACCCAACCACCTTCCCATAATGGGAAATAACAATATCATTATCATATCGAATATAAAGGTAGCGGACATGGCATAAGCGATATCCATGTCATCAGCATCAATTACGGGTGCCAATGCTGCAATAGCTGAGCCTCCACATATACCTGTTCCGGCAGAAATAAGATTACTTGTCTTCCAGTTTAATTTAAGAGCCTTCCCTACAAAATATCCAACGCCAAAGCAGGTCAAAAGGGTAAATATCATAACACAAATGGAAAGCTTGCCTACTTCAAGCACAGTATCAATGCTTAACGATAGCCCTAATAAAATGATGGCAAACTTTAGGACTTTCTTAGAAGTAAATGCTAACCCTGCCCTAAAGCAATCTGTATGCAAAAAATGATTGATAAACATACCAATAAACAAAGCAATGACAGATGCTCCTATCAAGTGAATAGGCAGCAAGCTCTCAATCCACTTAGACAGAACTGCAATGATTAGTGAGGCAACGATTCCCGGTGCATATTTTTTGATCACGTTCATACTCTTCAACTCCGTACATAATAAATTAAAAGAAATAAAAAAGAACAAAAAATCCCATCTTGCGATAGGATTTTATTATGGAGCTGGTGACGGGACTTGAACCTGCGACCTGCGCATTACGAATGCGCTGCTCTACCAACTGAGCTACACCAGCAAAAACACATTCTATATTTGCAAGTGAAGAGCAATGAAACAAATAATATTATAATGCAAAAGATAAATCTTGTCAAGTTTTTTTACGAAATCTATGTAAAAATATAAATACTTAATATTTTTCTATTTCTATTCTCTCCACTCGGCCGCAAATGTTTCGTTGCAGAAATTGTGAGCCAAGGCTTTCAAACCCATCCGCTGCATCACTCACAAAAAAGCGATATTGCTCCTTAGCAGTATAATCCGCCAGCATATCCTTTTCCTGTAAAACAGCTTGTAGATTGTGTGCAATTTCCACCCCGGGATCAATTAATTGAACCTGAGAACCCATAACCTTAGAAATGATTCCTTTTAAGTGCGGATAGTGGGTACAACCTAAAATCAGCGTATCTACACATGCCTCGCGAATCTCCGCAAGATACTCCTCTGCTACAAGTTTAGAAACTTCCGATTCTGTATGCCCGTTTTCCACCAACGGAACAAATAGCGGACAAGCCTTTGAAACAGCCGTGACAGAAGAATCCAATACCCGAAGTGCTTTTTCATATGCGCCACTATTGATGGTTCCAGCTGTACCGATAACCCCTATTTTCCCCGTCTTTGTAGCCTGTATTGCAGCCTTTGCTGTTGCATCTACAACACCAATTAAAGGCAATGCTGTTGACTCTTCTAAAAAAGGCAACGCCACTGTGCTAACTGTGCCGCAGGCAATAACGATCATTTTTACATCATAACTTTCTAAAAAACGCACATCTTGTTTGGCATATTTAATAATTGTGTCTTTTCCTCGAGAACCATAAGGTACACGTCCGGTATCTCCAAAATAAACAATATTCTCATTTGGCAAAGTTCGTATAATCTCGCGGACGGCAGTAAGACCGCCAAGGCCGGAGTCAAAGACACCTATATAACGATTGTCCATTTTCCTATCCTTCCATCACTGTTTGTTGCCTTCTAAAGCAAGTAAAATAAGTTGATCCAATAAGTCAGCATATTTTAATCCTACTGCTTCCCAAAGCTTCGGATACATGCTGATATTTGTAAAGCCCGGCATTGTGTTGATCTCATTAATCACAACGGTTCCATCACTGTTTCGTATAAAAAAGTCCACACGCGAAAGACCGGAGCCATCTACTGCAACAAATGCATCCAACGCATATTGACGGATTTGTTCACGAATCTCTTCCGGGATTTGCGCCGGAATCTGTAATTTTGTGGTATTGTCATTATACTTTGCATCGAAATCATAAAAATCAACTGTAGGCATAATCTCCCCCACTTCACCAGCAACAGGTTGTTGATTTCCCAAAACGGAGCATTCCACTTCACGCCCGTCTATATGCTCTTCAACTAATATTTTTCTGGCGTAAGCAGCCGCTTCTTTGATTGCACTTTCAAGTTGCTCCCGATTATATGCTTTTCCAACACCAACAGAGGATCCGGTTGTTGCAGGCTTAACAAAGCATGGATATCCAAGCTTGGATTCAATCTCTGCAACCTTCTCTGCAAGCCTATCCATTGCATTTGTATGTATAGTAACCCACTCTGCCTGCGGAATGCCGGCATCCTTTAATAAAATTTTTGTAAATGTTTTATCCATACAGTTTGCCGAAGCCGGAACACCTGTTCCCACATATTTAAGATTTGCAAGTTCTAAAAGTCCTTGCATTGTACCGTCTTCTCCATGCTCTCCATGTAAAACCGGGAATACAACATCCGGATAAATCTTTGTATAGGCACCGCTTTCCTCAAAAACATATATTGCCTTTTCGCATGCATCCGGAGAAATAAATGCTCTTTTTAGATTCTGTGTATCCTCTTCCCAGCTATCCTCTGCAATATTTTCCACATCCCCGGTATACAGATACCACGCGCCTTCTTTCGTGATACCAATTGTCTGCAGATTATAGCGATCTATATGTAAATTATGAATGACTGATGCCGCTGATTTACAGGAAATTTTATGTTCCGGTGATTGTCCCCCGAACAAAACACATAAGTTTATTTTCCCATTCATGATGCTCGCTCCTGTTTTTTGTTTCATTTTTATGTTAAATGCTTTCCAAACATGCATATATTTTCCACGCTTCTTATTATATGAGTTAATATGCTAAATGTCAAGCCAATCTTTTATAAAAAAATAATAAAATTAAAAAAACTCTTGACAAAGAATTATGTCTTGTAGTATAATACAAAATGTTGTCAGTGATGCGGGATTGTGTAAAGGTAGCACGAGTGACTCTGACTCACTTTGTATGGGTTCGAATCCTATTCCCGCAGCCAAATAGTGAAATAACCGCTTAAATAGCGGTTATTTTTTTGCAATCCCCGATTT
>JAQXGO010000108.1 GCA_029006755.1 Clostridia bacterium
CCCTGCCCTTGTTTCGGATTGCATTCCTGTTGTGCCGGGTGAAACCATCAACTTTTCTGTATGGTGCGCCTCCAGCGGCCAATGGCATTCACAATGTTACGCTTATGAATCCGAAACCAATAACATTGATCTTCAAGTCCGACCGACAGAGACCGCTAAAATCAACCAGAATGTAAATCAATCGTCCGAGTGGAAAAAAGTGGAGATGTCATACACCATCACAGGCGCTACAACAAAATTTGTACGTATTGGATTTGTAGTGAAGCCGAATGCCATGGATGGTGCAACGTATCCGGTTTACTTTGCAGAGCCTTATTTAAAAGCTACAAATGAAGCATATGGTCCTTCTGTTGTAAACGGCAGCTTTAATACCAATGATATGTCTGCATGGGGAACATACAACGCGACCATTACATATAATGCCGAAGGTTATGCTGTTTTAAACCATTCAGAAGATACCTCAGGTTACTATCGTATAAAGACAAAAGATTTGACTCCGAACCAGTATTATAAGGTATCCTTCAAATGTAAAAACGTTAACCCCACCGAGGAGAGCAATCCTAATTTAAAAGTATATAGTGCATCCGACTTTGTACAGATGGATGTAGACGCAGACAATCGTACAAGCTTCTGTGGCTCCGCAAACAGTTATCGAACTGTAAATGGGGATTGGACAACGTTTACCGGCTATATTAAGCTTTGTGGCACAAGAATTCGAAATGGAGTAAATTATTCAGCAAAGAATTTCTATTTTGAGTTTAAACCGTCTGCATCTACAGACTGGGCAATTGATGATATTACCGTAACCCCTGTCACGGGCAGCAACGCCTTCCATCTTACACAAAACGGAACGCTGACCAATATCATTGACGGCACACTGGTTGGCGCAGCCCCTGCACCCATCACGGTTTCTTTTGATGACTACAAATTCGCAGCAGGCAAGACAGTTTATGTGGCATGTTATAGCACAAATGCTGCCGGCGACCGTGTTTTAACAAGTATCCGTGCAGCTGCACCCTCTGCTATGCATACTGTCCTTGAGAATATCAACCTGCCGCAAGGCACAACCGAAGTTGGTCTTTATGCATGGGACGGACAGCATGTGTCTGCTTCTTCTCTGCACAAGACAATTCAAACATACCCGGTTGCAGCAGAATAACAATATGCAAGAACGATAGGAGGACTGACAATGACAAGAAAAAAGAGAATTCTGGCAACATTACTCGCATGTTTATTCATCTGCAGCATGCCCTTGTTTGCGTACGCAGCTGACAGTGCTGGTGATAACCTATTCCCCAACCCCACGTTTGAGGGGACTGGGGAATCCATTGAGGGATGGACGCTGCCTGAGGGTGGTGTATCGGTTGAAACGGATCCGACCGCACCTTTTACAGGCAATGCCGTTACCATTCTCAATCATGCAGACCGCTTGGTTTCGCAAAATATTTTGATTAATGCAGAAGGGAAACTATTCATTTCCTTTTGGTATAAATCTGAAGCAGACAGCGATGCACGTATTTACTATAACGAAAAAACTGAAAATGGCGAATCCTTAGGAGATTATAAAAAGGACCTCCCCTCCAGCGGCGGTAAATGGAAACTATATCGCGAAACCTTCGTTAAAAAGGATCCTGATGCCAATTCCGTAGTCATTATCTTCCGGAATATGAGCGGCACAGCAAACACCCGCGAAATTTCTATTGCCAGCCCTTACTGTTCTGCGACCATTCCGGAACTATACATATATAATGGAAGCTTTGAAGAAGACGAAGGCAACTGGAAGCCTTATGCAAGTAGCGCAGGCTCTTTCGATGAGAAGGCACAAGATGGGGAAAATCACTATCTTAAAGTCACCGGCTCGACTGCAGACAGCAGGTACTATCTTGAGCAAACAAGCCAAGCACTCGAGAACGGAAAAACCTATAAGATTTCCTTTAAGTATATGCCGATTTCAGAAGGTGCAGTGCCAAAAGTAAATGTAGTTCTTTCTTATACAAACGGAGTTGAGATGGATACAAACGTTTCCTTTGACGGCAATAACTTTCAAACACGCGTTGCAACCGCTCTTGGAACGCCTGCAACCGGTGTGTGGACAGAATACGTCGGCTACTTAAAAATATCCGGCTCCAGAGACCGAAATGGCGTTCACTATGAGGCAAATGCCGTAAAAATTCGCGCCTTCGCTCTGCAGAATCAGATTAACGGCTATGATGACTTTAAGATTGAAGCAGAAAAAGAAGAAATTATTCTCGCTCAAAATGGTGTTGAAATCACCGACTTCACTGCAGATAATGCAACCATTTTATACCACAAAACAGGGGATTCTGCAGCAGAAGCACCTGTAACTCTCTATTTTGCACAATATGATGATGAAAGATTAATCCATATTCAAGTTATCAAAGGTACAACAAATGCAACCGGCGTGTTCACGATTAATTCTTTACCAGTTGTAGCAGCCGCTCAGAAAATCAAGGTATTTCGCTGGGATGGTTTATCGCCTCTATCAGCATACAAAAGTGCAAGTAAGGTTGTAGAATAAAAAAACATCAAAGCATACGTAGGAAATAGCAAAAGCTATTTCCTACGTTTAGAAAAGGAGACAGTATGAAAAAATTTTTTTGCATCATCTTGGCTATCACTCTTCTCATGAGCACATTTGTAGTTTTGGCTGCGGATGAAAAAGCGGATTTTATTCAGAATGGCAGTTTTGAATCTACAGAGGCTGATGGCACTCCTTCCAATTGGTCGCTTTTGGGCGACCCGACCCATGCAGCCATAGACACCAAAACAGTTTCTGATGGAAAAAATGCTATACAGTTTAAGTCAAGCACAGAAAATGTAACTTACACCCAACGGGTTGACGGAATAAACGGCGGTACGGAATACACTTTGACCGCCTATCTATATGCCAAAGCGATTGCCGGCAGCGGCGCCCAAATCAAATTGGAATTTTATGCCGGGGATACAGCTTTAAGCGATGTAGTGAAAGAAAGTTACCCCAATACAAATCGGAAGTTCGAAGCCAAAGTAATAAAGTTTACTGCACCGACGGGCGCAACAAGAGCCAACGTACTGATTCGTCTTTTAGGCGGTGGTGAGATTTACTGGGATAAACTCTCCCTGATTGGTGCCGGTAAGCCGGTTGCGGATGCCTCCGGCAATGCAGAGTTTATACAAAACGGCGGTTTTGAGCAGCTTGCAGAGGACGGCAGCTTTGCCTCCTGGTCATTACTCGGCGATGCCACACATGCAATGGTTGAAACGCAGAATGTGCATGCTGAAGAACGTGCAGTGCATTTTAAGTCCGCCACAGAAAATGTCACCTACACGCAGCGTGTCAACGGCATCTGCGGTGGCTCACCATATGTGTTAACTGCCTATCTGCATGCAAAAAGCTATGTCGGCAGTGCCCAAATCAAGATAGAGTTTTATGCAGGGGACACAGCTTTAAGCGATGTTGTGAAAGAAAGCTACACCGATACAAATCGAAAGTATGAACCCAAAGTCATTAAGTTTAATGCACCGACGGGCGCAACAAGAGCCAACGTACTGATTCGTCTTTTAGGCGGCGGTGATATTTATTGGGATAGCTTATCTCTCGTTGGAAAGCTGGATGAAAACGCTTCCACGGCGGCACCGTCTACCCCGTCTGCACCGCCTGCAGCAGATCCTGCGAAACCGCAGGAAAGCCTGGAAACTGAGGAACTGCTTGTCGGCTATGATAATCTCGTTAAGAACCCCGGATTTGAAGATGTTGACCAGACGGATGGCTACGGCCCTTGGTACTGGAATCCCTATAAATCAACTACTTACA
>JAQXGO010000109.1 GCA_029006755.1 Clostridia bacterium
CGACTTTTCATAATTAATTCCTCCTTTTCATTTCTACCGACTGTGCGGTTATAGAATGAATTTTACCTATTATAACATTACATCTTTATGCTTTTGTTTCCAGTTCTGTCAAGTCAAAATGGAACTGCATCGCAAGTAATGCAAACAACCGGTGCATAATATCCTCCGAGATTGCCCGAATGTCCAGCGACAGTACAAACTCCAGGACTTGGTCGATTTCCTCCATAGGAACATTATATGCACGCAGTGCCATGATAAGAAACTTGGTCACCTTCTTTTCCAGCGTAAAATACTGGTCGCACTTTCTTGCCATAAATCCACGCATGATGCCGGACGAGCCGATTTCGAACTCATAAAAATCACTCGCCGCACAATCAGGATTGTACGGCAGAAAAATCTGCTCCAACTCATACGCCGTACACTTGTAGATGTATTCTGCCGCCGCAGGGTTGGAATACGCCGCAATATAGACCTCCCGTATGTTTTCGTTCAGATCGGTCAGGGTCAGTTGTATCGCCGTCTCCACCGCATAGACAAATACCGGCTTCAGTTCTTGTCCGTCCAGACTCCGTGCCGCATCAAACTGACCGGCAAACATGATTTGCGTCAACTCCAGCAAGACCCCCTCTTTGTTGACAAAAATATTCTGGAAGGACGAGATGCTCACCCCTGCCTCTTTGGAAATCTGTGCCAGCGTTGTTTTGTCGTATCCCTGTTCCAAAAACAGACGGACGCACGCCGCCAAAATGGACTCTTTTACCTCTTCCCGCGTTCTCCTCTGTGCCATAAAACTCCCCCTCGCATAAAGTTATGGTAATTTTACTAAAATTATACCACAGTATGCTTGGAAAGTCAATACCTAACCGTATTTTGATCCTACATGCAAGTAAATCTTTTAAGTCTTGGCATTGTCTCATGTCTGCATCATTTGTTATCGTTGCAGGATGCAATCGTGGCATATCGTAACTGCATCCCGTCACTCAACAACATACTTCCCGCAACGCTCAGTTTTGCTTATGCTTACAATTCTCTATAAGCTTTTCTGATACGCACGCCCCTTTTGCAACAAAGCAATACCGCAGAAGATATTAAAATTCCGAATAGGATTTACACCCATTTCTCGGGTTACAGCGTATCGATTTTTGATATCGGAAATCTGCTTTTTCGGAATATTACTCCAAAAATAAAAATATACTGTATCCAATATGTGATTGGTGGTGGATTATGAAAAAACATATATTTTTATGGCAGATTTTTCAATTTGTATTTGTGTCAATTTTTGGTATTGTTTTGCACTTTTTGTATGATTGGACAGAGTCCGGTTTTATCGCAATGTTTTCAGCAGTCAATGAATCTACATGGGAGCATATGAAATTGATTTTCTTTCCAATGCTTTTGTTTGCATGGATACAAAAGCGTTTTATAGGGGACAAATATACGCATTTTTGGTGTTTGAAACTGCGCAGTATGCTTGTCGGTCTTATGATGATACCAATTTTATTCTACACTTTGCGCGGGATATTCGGCAATACACCTGATTGGATAAATATTGCTGTTTTCTTTGTAGCCGTATCTGTTGCAATCGGATATGAAACGAAGCAGTTTTTAAACCCGGGCACTTCGTATAGAAACAACAAATTATGCATTTTTATGCTTTGCCTGATTGCAATTTGCTTTGCTGTATTTACATTTGCCCCGCCCAAAATCCCTTTGTTTCAGGATCCCATGAGCCGAACGTTCGGTATATGATTGCATGTATTCTTTCAAAACAGATCTTGAACCTGCAAAGGTTTGCATCGAACGAGGTGTGCGATCGACAAGTACGCAAGATACGGAGGGTTCATTTGAAAAGCGGAAACTGCGTCATTTGAATACACGTCGGAAATCATGGTGAAATGATATACAAGCGTAAAAATTTTTGTTTTGTATTGAAAATAGAAAAACAATATGGTATACTATAATACATAAAATTAAATATTCACACAAAGTGCCTGCTATACCGCAAAGGATTACGGATCAAGGTATAGCCGGTGAAAAGGGAATGAGGTGCGAATCCTCTGCGGTGAACTGTCGGTGTGTACGTCGAATGTTTTTGTATTCGAAGGCGAAAGCCAGTCATTGGGAAACTGAGAAGGCAGAATACAAAAATGCAAGATAAAATCTTATATGGCGTGAGTCACAAGACCTGCTTTGATGTTGTTTCGAACGTGCAGGCTCTGCATAGGAACAATGTTTTTGTTTGTGCGATTAGGCTTCTGCTAAATATGCCGGTATAAGCGTACAAATGAATTGTGGCGCATCACAGAAAAACGCAGCTGTGGTAATTTTTGTATCGAAAAATTACCACAGTTTTTTTATTGACTGCGCTAAAACACGGAGAGCACGGACAGAAAGAAAATCATAAAACGAATGAATGGAAAGGATTGAAAAAAATGAAATTGAAAACATGGATGAGCGTATTACTCACAATATGTATGATTTTCAGTGTGGCATCTGCATTTGCAGATACAACTGACTACATAACTGTAAATGTGAGCATCGCAAAAGACGGACAGTTTGTAACCGGGAAAAATGGGTTTAAAATTGCACACACGCCGATACCTGTCACTGACCGTAACAACGATGGCAGCTATGATATGGAAGAAGTGCTTTATGCGGCACACGAATCCTGTTATGCGGGCGGTGCCGAAAGCGGCTATGCTTCTGCAGAAACCGAGTACGGACAAAGCCTTACCAAACTTTGGGGTGTTGAAAACGTTGCTTTTGGTTATTACAAAGACAATCAACCTGCTATGAGTCTTGCTGATCCTGTAGCCAACGGCAACAGTGTTTATGCCTTTATATATCAGGATCAAGATAATTGGAGTGATACTTACACATATTTTGATGACGACACCATTGCAGCCGTGAAAGAGCAGAGGATATCCGTAAAGCTTAACAAGTTGGGATGGAATGAAAATGGGATGCCCGTTGCATCCCCTGTTGCAAATGCAACCATTACCATTGACGGCAGCAGCACAGAATACAAAACAAACGAAGACGGTGTTGCGGAAATTACATTTGCGCATACAGGCATTTATACTTTATCCGCAGTCACTGCCTATACGATTACACCGCCGATCTGCATTGTAAACGTTACAGAAAATGGCAGTACCGAACCAACACCACCTACGGATGACAAAGATGACACGGAAAAATCCGACACACCAACGGACACCGAGAAAAAAGACTATGCAATTGTCATCCCCGATGCACTGGAAAAAATAGCGGCCACCTATATCGAAAAAGATGCATGGAGTGACTGGATTGTAATGGATATGGGTGCTTATGCCAACTATGCACCTGAAACACAAAGCAAAATGACAGAGGATGCAAAACAAAAATATATCAATTCCGCAATCCAAATCATTCAAGATGCTCCATCTGACACCGATATTGCCAAGGCTGTTTTAGGACTTGTTGCAATCCGTAAGGACCCTGCACTTCTTTACTCGGTCAACAGCAACATTGCTATTTCGGCAATCGAAAAGCTGAACGATGTTCCCAAATCAACCAGTCCTTGGTCTGCTCCTTATACCTTGGCAGCCTATAATCAGGGCGACTATGCTACCAACAACTACGAAACGAAGATGATCGATACTCTACTTGCGCATCAAGAAGAAAACGGCAGTTGGAATGAGTATGGAACTATCGATACAACCGCGAATGTAATCGCCGGCTTATCATTCTATAAGGACAAGCCGAAGGTTCGGGATGCGATCGACAAGGCTATCAACTATCTTTCCACACAGCAAAATCCGGACGGAACATTTTCGGATAGTTTTAGCGGTGCCAATGCAAATTCAACGGCAATGGTTGTCATTGGTCTGTCTGCGGCAGGCGTTGATTTAATAAACGACACCCGCTTTATTCAAAATGAGAACACCATAATAGATGGCTTATTGTCATTCTTAGTTGCAGACGGGAATGGGTTCGGACACACAAATAACGAAAGCATAAATCCCGGCGCCACTGAGCAAGCGTTTCGTGCCTTAATTGCGATTATGCAAACAACTGCAACCGGTGAAGCCTATAACATATATGATTTTAGCAAGAACGAGAGGACGCCTGCCCGTGCAACAGGAAGCAGTACATCCTCTTCCACCCCCTCCGCACCGACCGGTCAGATGATTACTGTTACGCTGACCATCAAAGCCGATACGGGATATTGGCTAAAAAAATACAAGGTGCGCTTACCCGGTGATGATGCAACAGTTTACGACGCATTTGTAATGGCTTGCAAAGACAACTCCATTGCACATATAGGGGCTGCAAGCGGTTATGTTTCCTCCATGACAAACGGTAGCAAAACACTTGCTGAATTTGACAAAGGCGAGAACTCCGGTTGGCTTTATAAAGTCAATGGCGAATTACCCACCGTAGGACTTACCGATTGCAGGATTGCAGACGGCGATACGATTGTATGGTATTACACAAAGGATTGGGCACGTGATCCAAGCGCAAGTCGTGATAGCAGTGCTGCTTCTATCTCTGTGCCAATAGACGAACCGAAAGAGGAAATCAAGGATACCCTGCCGACCATAGAGATCCAACAGTATACAGACGTCCCGGTAGATGCTTGGTATTATCATGATATAAAAAAAGCGATGGAAATCGATCTTTTACATGGCATATCCGATCATACATTTGCACCCGACATGGGTGTGACAAGAGGCATGCTTGTCACTGTTCTCTATCGGTATGCCGGTGAAAAAGGCTTTCAGAATTCGATTCATTTTACTGATTGCGATGCGCATGCATGGTATTCCGATGCGGTATGCTGGGCATCCGAAAATCATATCGTCAGCGGATATGGCAACGGCATATTTGGACCAGACGATTCTGTAACAAGGCAGCAGCTCGTAACCATTCTTTACAGATACGCAGGAACAAAAACCCAAGCAGATTGCAGTGAATTTGCAGATGCGGAGGAAATCGAAGATTGGGCAAAAGATGCAATGATGTGGGCAGTTGCAAATAAGATTATATGCGGCACAGATCAGAACGCATTAAATCCAAACGGATATGCTACCCGTGCTGAATTGGCAACCATCTTTATGCGTTATATCTATACGCTGGCAGAATAATCGATGCAGAATACAAACAGTTGGCTTTTGCCGTTTCATAAGGAGATAAACATGAAAAAATACGTATCAATCCTGTTGAGCTTTGTGCTTATCCTCTCCTCTGTCAGCACATTGGCCGCAGAACAAAGTATCGGAGACATCCTTACAGACACAGCAAACTACATATACGCATCCGTTCAAGAACCGCAGGTTGGCACAGCAGGTGGAGAATGGGCAATTTTAGGCCTGGCGAGAAGTCATGCAGATGTTCCGGCCGAATATTTTGAAACATACTATACGAACGTCCAAAAGCATGTAGTGGATCAACAAGGCGTATTGCATGACAAGAAATATACCGAGTATGCCAGGGTGATTCTTGCATTAACTGCCATCGGTAAAAACCCGATGGATGTATCGGGATACAACCTTGTAGCACCCCTTGAAGATTACGATAAAACAGTATGGCAAGGCATTAACGGCGCAATATTTGCTTTAATTGCCCTGGATAGCGGCAACTATTTGCCCCAAAGTACCGTCAGAGATAAATATGTCCATCATATTTTAGAACAGCAAACTGCGGATGGCGGATGGACGATGTCAGGCGATACTGCCGATATCGACACAACCGCTATGGCTCTCTCTGCATTATCCAATTACCAAGAGAATGAGGACGTTAAAACAGCCACAGACAAAGCACTGGATTATATATCCGATATACAGCTTGCAGACGGCGGTTTTGCTAGTTGGAATATGGAAAATGCAGAAAGCTGCTGTCAGGTTATTGTGGCTCTTTGCGAGCTGGGGATCAGCATCCATGATCCAAGATTTCTGAAGAACGAAAAATCTGTAGCAGATGCGCTCCTTACATACCGCCTCCCTCAATCCGGCTTTCAGCACACGAAAAGCGAAACAACAGGAAATCAAATAGCAACTGAACAGGCCCTGTATGCACTTGTGGCACTGGACAGAATGTATCATAACCAACCCACTCTTTATGATATGCAAAATGTGCAGGTTCATTTAACATCAGGCAAAGAACAAATCGGCTTGCCCGGCAAAAGTGCGGCCGTAAAGAAACTGCCTGTTATGCATGACGGCAAAACATTTGCAGACGTTGTAAACGCAGAAGAAAAGGCAAAAATCGAAGCACTGGCCGCGCGGGGCATGATCAATGGCAGAACAGAGAATACATTTGTCCCCACAGCTACATTAACGAGGGCAGAATTTGCGGCAATTCTCGTAAAAAGCTTAGGCATCGAATTTACAGGCGAGAATGTTTTTTCGGATGTGAAAAAGGAAAGTTGGTACAAAGATTATATCAGAACAGCCTATTCGTATGGCCTAATAAAGGGCGTTTCTGCCACAGTATTTCATCCTGAAGGAACAGTTACAAAAGAAGAGGCGGCAACAATGGTACAGAGAGCAGCAAAACTTTGCGGAATGGCAAAGTCTTATGACGAAAACAGTGTAAGAGATATACTTGCCGGATTTGTGGACTACGCGAAATCCGGTGATTGGGCAAGGGAATCGTTGGCCTTTTGCTATGATAACGGAATTTTGCCTGACAGCGATATGGAAATACTACCTAAGAATGCTGTGACAAGGGAAGAAGTTGCATCCATGCTCTACAATTTGTTGCTGACAGCAAAACTATTATAGAGGATAAGAAATGAGAACTATACTGAAACATAAAAACAAAATCATCGCCGGTGCATGCATTGCCGCTGTGCTTGCATTTGCGTTTTGGTGGGGTGGTGATTCTCCCTTACAGCAAAGCCGGGAACCAAATGAATTTCAATTTGCAGAGAGAACGCAAACGCCTGAAGCTGTACCTACGGATGTACCGAAGCAAGGCGAAGAATCAACTACCGAACCCAACCCTCCGCCTGCGGATCCTACATCTATGCCGTTTGATGCTAAGAACGAAACTATGAAGGAGATGACAGGCATATCGCAATCGGCGCGTAGCGAAAAGGAAGAATACGCCGAGGAACAAGGCATTGCATGGAACCAAAGCACAGACAAAGATACATATACGACAAGTCCTATGCCTGCAAAACCGCAGGAGACACAAAAGACAGACAAGGCGTTCACTTGCATCCTTTCTGTTCGTTGTGATACAATCCTTAAAAATATTCAAAGGCTCGACGAACAAAAGATCAGTATTGTGCCAAAAAACGGCATAATATTTGCGGAACAGGAAGTCCCTTTTTATGCGGGTGAAAGTGTATTCAATGTGACTCTTCGTGAAATGAAAAGGAATAAAATTCATTTTGAATTTGTAAATACGCCTATATATAAGAGTGCATATATTGAAGGAATCGCTAATCTCTATGAATTTGACTGCGGAGAACTTTCAGGCTGGATGTATAAAGTGAATGGTTTGTTTCCGAACTATGGTTGCTCAAGATACATGCTGCAACAAGGGGACAGAGTTGAATGGGTTTACACTTGCGATTTAGGGAAAGATGTCGGCGGCGGCATACAGCAGAGAGATGCGTGATGCGTTTTGGCAGCACCGCACCATCGTAACGCATCTCCACTCTACCGACTGCGCTAATCCTATGTGAAAACAAAAGGAGCCATAGCAAAAAGATTTTTCATAATCATTTTGTTATGACTCCTTTTTCGTATGACACATCCATGGAATGTTTATATTTCGTTTTCGATTGCGTGACGAAGCATGTTTAGTTTGGTTTCGTTGTTGTTTGTATCATTGTCAGTCATGGTCACTGTACCTAACACAAGGGATTGGATTTTAAAAACCTTTTGCGCATCGTTTTCAAAATAACTTGCCATTAAGTCTGCAATGCTTTGGATCATATTGAGATTGGCTTTTTTACTGCCCAGATTCATCATAAGTATGGAACGAAATTGCGAATTTCCGGTACAAAACCGAACGAATGCAATGCATGCTTCCATCAGCTGGCGCTTTTGATCATCCTCAAAAACAGACTTGATCTGCTCCAAAAGTGCAGTCCACTGGTTGTCAACATAGCATATAATTGCATTGATAAAATCATTTTTGTCTTTAAAATGCTTGTAGGGTGCCGCACAGGACACATTGCACTTGGATGCAACGCGCCTGAGAGAAAAATCCGCAAACCCATGAATTTCTAGTTCTGTAAGCCCTTCGGCTAGCAATCTTTCTTTAATCGTTTCGTTTGATATAAATTCTTCCAAACTCTACATCTCCCCAATGTGGTAAAATACATTTATTAGTATATCATTTACAGAAAAAAAATGCAATATTCTATGTGCATATGCAATGGTTTTCATAAAGCTTGTTGTTTTGGCGGACAATGCAGTAAAAAATACTTGACTTTTTTCAAGAATAATAGTATAATAAAGCTATATAAAGTTAACACTGTTAACTCAAACAAGGAGTATGGTATGGATAAACTGCAAAAAGCAAGAAAAATGATCAACGAAATAGATGCAAAAATGTCTGCACTTTTTTGTGCGCGTATGGAGGCTGCAAAGCTTGTTGCCGAGCACAAGCAGGAGCACGGGTTGCCTATATTTGATAAAGCAAGAGAACAGATAGTGATTGAAAATAATGCAAAACTGGTTGAAGATGATGAAATCCGTTCCTACTATATAAACTTTTTAAAGTATACTATGAAGCTTTCCCGTCAGTATCAGCATATGCTTATCAGCGGCATGAAAGTTGCATACAGCGGTGTTGAGGGTGCCTTTGCCCACATTGCGGCAGGCAAAATATTCCCTGATGCCAATCTTATTCCGTACAGTGATTTTGATTCTGCATACGAGGCTGTGGTTGCAGGCGAATGTGATTGTGCGGTTATGCCGATTGAAAACAGTTATGCCGGTGAAGTCGGTCAGGTGCTGGACCTTATGTTCAAGGGTTCCCTGTACATAAACGGCGTGTATGATCTTGAGGTTTCGCAAAATCTTATAGGTCTTCCCAATAGCAGACTTTCGGATATCCGTGAGGTTGTCAGCCATCCGCAGGCACTGATGCAGTGTGCCGGTTTTATTAAGGAAAACGGATTTGAGCAAATACAGGAAGTCAACACCGCAATAGCGGCTCAAAAAGTTGCAGAAGGCGGCGACAAGTCCGTTGCGGCGATTGCCGGCAAAGAAACGGCGGATTTGTATGGTCTTAAAATTATTGAAAAGGATATAAACGAAAGTAGTTTTAACACAACACGTTTTGCCGTATTTTCAAGAGCGCAAAATATGGATAAGGCACCCGGCAATCACTTTTTGATGCTATTTACCGTCGGCCATGTTGCAGGTGCCCTTGCAAAGGCAATCCATGTGATCGGTCGCCACGGATTTAACATGCGGGTGCTTCGCAGCCGACCTGTTAAGGATTCCAATTGGCAATATTACTTTTACGTAGAAGCAGAAGGAAATGTAAACAGCGAAGAGGGACAGAAAATGCTTGACGAATTAAAGGAGTATTGTGAGCAACTAAAGGTTGTCGGTAATTATTCCAATCAAATTGTGCTGTAAGGGCGGAACACTATGATTATCAATATGGATTTAGGCAAAAATAGTTACGATATTGTGGTAGAAAGAGGTTGCCTGCATAGGGCAGACAAGCTGCTTCGCCTGGACCGGAAAGTTCTTATTATTACAGATAGCGGCGTACCAAAGCAATACAGCCAGTGCATTGCTTCTAAATGCAAAGAGGCTTTCATTGTATGTGTAGAACAAGGGGAATCCAGCAAGAGCTTCGATACCTACAAAACCCTTTTGTCTGCGCTTTTACACAATGGATTTACCCGCACCGACTGTGTCATTGCAGTAGGCGGCGGTGTTGTCGGCGATCTTTCCGGCTTTGTTGCGGCATCATTTATGCGGGGGATTGATTTTTACAACATTCCCACTACGCTTTTATCCCAAATAGATTCTTCTATCGGCGGAAAAGTGGCAATTAACTTTGAAGGCATTAAAAATATTGTAGGTGCCTTTTATCAACCCAAAAAAGTATTGATCGATCCTGATGTTTTACGCACTTTGCCGCAGAGACAAATTTCAAACGGTCTTGCAGAGGCAATTAAAATGTCACTCACGTCGGACAGTGCGCTTTTTGAGGTTTTTGAAAAGAATGCTATTGCGCAAAACATGGATACAATTATTGTAAAATCTCTTTGCATTAAAAGAGATGTTGTCCAGCAGGATGAAAAGGAAACAGGCCTTCGCAAAATTCTAAATTTCGGTCATACAATCGGTCACGGAATTGAGAGTCAGGCGAAAACAAACGGGCTTTATCATGGCGAATGTGTTGCACTGGGTATGATTCCCATGTGCAGTCCAAGTGTAAAGGAGCGTCTTGTTCCCGTTCTGGAAAAAGTGCAATTGCCTACACAGCTTCATTGTGATGTGAACCAAGTATGTGCTGCAATGCGGCATGATAAAAAGCTCGACGGAAGCACATTGACTGTCATAACTGTCCCAACACCGGGAAGCTTTGAAATGCGAAAAATATCATTAGACGAACTTGAGGAAATAACAAAACAATCACTAAATTAAGGGAATTGGTTTTATGAAAAATACATTTGGCCAAAGTGTCAGCATAACAATATTCGGTGAGAGTCACGGAGAACAAATTGGTGCGATTTTGGATGGAATGGCACCGGGGATCCCTGTTGATAAAGACTTTATTCTGTCTCAAATGGACAAAAGGCGTGCAAAGGGAAGGATTTCCACCTCCAGAAAAGAGGAAGACGAGGTTTTGATATCAAGCGGCGTTTTTGAGGGCAAAACCACAGGAACGCCAATTTGCTTTACGATTAAAAACAACAATACGCAAAGCAAAGACTACAGCCAAACACGCAATTTTGCAAGACCCGGCCATGCCGATTACGCCGCAAACTGCAAATATCACGGCTTTGAGGACTATCGCGGTGGCGGTCACTTTAGCGGCAGAATAACCGCAGGTATTGTTGCGGCCGGTGCAGTGGCCATAAGCGCTCTAAGCGAAAAAGGGATACACATAGGCACGCACATTGCCAAATGCGCAGGCATAAAAGACAGAAATTTTAACGATATTGCAAAAGATATCCAAGCATTAGACAGTATGGATTTTGCGGTGCTGGATGAGAATGCAGCGGCACAAATGAACCATGCAATCATCGATGCCGCCAACCAAGGCAACAGCGTTGGCGGTATATTGGAAACTGCAGTTTTCGGCCTTCCGGCCGGTGTGGGAGAACCATGGTTTGACAGTTTCGAGAGTGTTATATCACATATTCTTTTTTCCATTCCTGCTGTAAAGGGCGTCCAGTTTGGCGCAGGCTTTGCAATGGCAGATATGTACGGAAGCCAAGCAAATGATGCGTTTTATATCCAAGACGGCAAAGTCAGCACAACTACAAATAACAACGGCGGCATCAACGGCGGTATCACCAACGGAATGCCTGTGATCATGAGTTGTGTGATAAAGCCTACGCCGTCCATATACCAACAGCAAAACACAATAGATTTTATAAACGGCGAAAATGTGCAGTTTACGATTAAGGGCAGACACGATCCTGCAATCATTCACAGAGCAAGAGTTGTAGTAGACAGTGCAGTTGCACTTGCACTGTGCGATATGCTGGCGCAGCGTTTTGGCACAGACTGGCTGAAAGGAAACGAATCATGAAATACGGATGTATCGGTGAGCATTTATCACATAGTTTTTCAAAGGAAATACACAACAGAATAGAAAGCTATGCGTATGAACTTTGCGAGGTTCCAAAAGATAAATTAGATGAATTTATGACAAAAAGGGAATTTTATGCAATCAATGTTACCATTCCCTACAAGCAAGATGTCATTCCATTTCTTGATTGCATCGATGATATGGCAAAGGAGATCGGTGCAGTAAACACCATTGTAAACCGCGACGGCAAACTGTACGGCTACAACACGGATTTTATGGGTATGCTTGCCCTGTCTTGCAAAATCGGCATTGATTTTAAAGAGAAAAAAGTGCTTGTGCTGGGTACAGGCGGTACAAGCAAAACAGCGGTTGCCGTTGCAAAAAGTGAAGGTGCAAAAGAGATTGTCATCGTGAGCCGTCGGGGCGGTGAAAACTGCGTTACCTATGACCAGGCAAAGAAGCTCCACCACGATTGCCAAATCGTCATCAATACCACCCCTTGCGGCATGTACCCGCAAAACGACGGTATGCCCATAGATTTACATGATTATCCTGCTGTTGAGGGTGTTCTGGATGCTGTCTATAATCCTCTTGTTACGCGGCTTGTTTGCGAGGCGACCAAAAAGGGCATAAAGGCAGAATGCGGACTTTATATGCTTGTAGCGCAAGCCGTTTTTGCGGCAGAAAAATTTACCGGAAAAGCGTATGATAGAAAAATCATAGACCGTGTTTTTAAGGAGACTCTTGCATCTAAACAAAATATTGTACTAACAGGTATGCCGGGCAGTGGCAAAACCACAGTGGGCAAACTTTTATCCACCATGACAGGGAGACCGTTTACAGACACAGATGAAAGAATTGTCGAAAAGCACGGCGATATATCAACTATTTTTGCAAAGCAGGGCGAGGGTATATTTCGTGATTTTGAAACACAAGCCGTAAAAATGATAAGTGAAAATTGCGGACAGATTATTGCGACCGGAGGCGGTGCAATTCTGCGGCAGCAAAATATGGATGCACTGAAATCAAACGGCAAGGTGTTTTTTATAGACCGACCTCTTGAAAATCTGATTCCCACGGATGACAGGCCCCTTGCGAACAATGCAGAGGCAATTCAAAAACGCTATGCGGAAAGATATCAAAAATACTGTGATAGCGCAGATGTGATAATAAATGCCGACTGCCCAATCGAACAAGTGGCACAAAAAATATTAGAAAAGATGGAGTGAATTATGAAAATAATGGTAATCAACGGGCCGAATCTGAATATGCTTGGCATCAGGGAGCCCGCTATATATGGAAAAACAACATACAATGACTTGTGCGCGCTGATAAAGGAACACTGCCGGCAAAACCATATTGATGTTGAACTTTATCAGTCAAATCACGAGGGGGACCTTGTGGATAAAATCCAAAGCACATACAACACGTTTGACGGCATTGTGATAAACCCCGGCGCATACACGCACACAAGCATCGCAATCCTGGATGCGGTAAAGGCTGTGGGCGTTCCTACCGTGGAGGTACACATATCCGATGTAGACAGCCGTGAGCCTTTTCGCAGTGTGAGCTATATTCGCTTTGCCTGCGAAAAAACCATTTCGGGCAGAGGGCTGCAAGGATACATAGATGCCATTGACTATCTTGTAAACAAAAAGGGTAACGAATTATGAAACTAACTTTTGAAAAATCTACACCAAGGGGGACAATATGTGCGCCGCCGTCAAAAAGCATGGCACACAGAATGTTAATCAGCGGCGGATTAAGCGACGGAAAAAGCATTGTCCATGGAATAGCGCCTTCACAAGATGTCCTTGCAACGCTCGATTGTCTGGAAAGCCTTGGCGCAAAATACACCTATCAAAATGACACTGTGGTCATTGAGGGTATAGGAACATCAGAAGGTGCAAAAGATACTCTCAAATGCCGCGAAAGCGGCTCTACTTTGCGTTTTTTCATTCCCTTGTGCTTGCTGGGCAACGGTAAAGCCACACTGACAGGCAGTGAAACACTGCTTGGCAGACCTCTGGATGTATACAAAAATATATGCGATAAACAGAATATCAAATTTATAAACGATGGTAAAAAAATCCGGCTGGACGGCAAACTGCAAAGCGGTGACTTTAAAATTCCCGGCAACATAAGCAGTCAGTTTATTAGTGGACTGTTGTTTGCATTGCCATTACTTTCCGGGGACAGCACAATCAATATTGTGCCGCCTATTGAAAGTTTGTCGTATATCAATTTAACCATTGAGGCGCTCGGCGAATTTGGTGTTGAAGCGAAATGGCTTGATGAGCGTACGCTGTATATAAAAGGCAGTCAGCAGTACCACCCGCAGGAAGTTTGGGTGGAGGGCGATTATTCAAATGCCGCATTTTTTGCCGCAATGGATTGCCTTGGCGGCGATGTCAAGATTACAGGTCTTAAAGAGCAAAGTATCCAGGGTGACAGAGTATATACCCGCCTTTTTGAACAGCTTGGCAAAGGGACACCTGCAATTAATATATCCGATTGTCCGGACCTTGGCCCTGTTTTGCTCGCAGTTGCGGCGGCAAAATCGGGCGGTGTATTTACAGGCACGAACAGACTGCGCATCAAAGAGAGCGACAGAGGCGCAGCCATGGCAGAGGAACTTAAAAAATTCGGTGCCTCTGTCAAGGTGGAGGACAATACGATTGTGGTATATCCAATAGATTTTCACAAGCCAAACGAGGTGCTTTTCGGTCACAATGACCATCGTATTGTCATGTCGCTTTGCGTCTTGCTGATGTACACAGGAGGAACAATAGACGGCGTCGAGGCTGTAAACAAAAGTATGCCCGACTTTTTTGAAAAATTAAAACAGCTTGGAGTGAATTTTAAAAATGAAACAGTTTGATATAGAAAGCAAGATACTGATTGTAGGGCTGGGCCTTTTAGGCGGCAGTTATGCAAAGGCTCTTTCGAAAAAGGGAATGTATGTATCTGCTATAGATATCCGTAAAGAGAGTATAGAGTACGCACTCAAAAATGGTATCATCTGTGAGGGCAGCACAGAGGTGCAAAAGCAGATGATACAGAATGCAGATGTGATTGTGTTTGCACTGTACCCAAAAGTTTTTGTACAGTGGATAAAAGAATATCAGCATCTTTTTAACCCCGACACACTTATCACAGACGTAACCGGTGTGAAAAAATGCATTGTGGATGAAATCCATGCAATTTTGCGCAGTGATGTGGAATTCGTGGCGGCTCACCCTATGGCAGGCCGTGAAGTGTACGGCGTTGAAAACAGCGACGACAGGATTTTTAACGGTGCAAACTACATTGTAGTGCCAACCGAACAAAATACCAGAGAAGGCATAGCCAACTGCAAAAAACTCGGCATATATCTCGGCTTTGCAAGGATAGCAGAACTCAGCCCCGAAGAGCATGACGAAATGATTGGATTTGTATCGCAACTTACCCATTGCATAGCCATAAGCCTTATGACATGTTGCGACAATGAAGGTCTTGTAGATTACACAGGCGACTCCTTTCGGGATTTAACTCGAATTGCACGAATAAACGAGAATATGTGGAGCGAACTTTTTATGCTGAACAAACAGGCGCTCCTCACGCAGATGGATATATTTATGCATGAATTTCAAACCATCCGCCACTTTATTGCAAATGGAGAGGTTGACAAACTGAAAGACAAAATGAAACTTTCGACAAAGCGCAGAGCATTGTTTGATAGAAAATAGACGGGAGATAAATATGATGAACAGCAATATGAACATGGATTTTAAAATTAAACTGCCTATACCAAAGGATATAAAATCTGCATATCCGCTGGATGCAGGACTGGAAAAGATTGTAGAAGGCAGAAACCGCGAAATCAGAGATGTGTTTGAGGGCAAATCGGACAGGTTTGTGCTTGTAATAGGCCCTTGCTCTGCCGATAACGAAGACAGTGTTATGGACTATATTACAAGGCTTCAAAAGATGCAGGAAAAGGTAAGGGAGAAATTGATTCTTATTCCTCGAATTTATACAAACAAGCCCCGCACAACAGGCGATGGCTACAAGGGAATGCTTCATCAACCGAATCCGAACGAAAAGCCGGATATGCTGAAAGGCATTATTGCAATACGCAGTTTGCATATGCGAGCTCTCAGAGAAACCGGTTTTACGTGTGCTGATGAAATGCTCTATCCCGAAAATTACCGATATCTGAACGATATTCTCGGTTATGTTGCCGTTGGCGCACGTTCTGTGGAAAACCAGCAGCACCGTCTTACTGCAAGCGGTATTGATATCCCTGTGGGTATGAAGAATCCAACGAGCGGAGATATTTCTGTGATGATGAACTCCATTACAGCGGCACAACATTGCCACACGTTTATCTATCGCGGTTGGGAAGTTTCTACACATGGAAATCCTTGTGCACATGCCATATTGCGCGGATATGTCAACAAGCACGGACAATCCCTTCCCAATTACCACTACGAGGACCTTTTAAACCTGTGGGAAGCATACGCCAAATCAGGCCTTGCAAATCCGAGCGTAGTGGTGGATGTCAATCATGCAAATTCAGGGAAACAGCCTTTGGAGCAAATTAGAATTTCAAAGGAGATTTTGCACAGTATGCGCCACAATGCAGATATTGCCAAAATGGTAAAGGGCTTGATGATAGAGAGTTACATCGTAGACGGTGCACAAAAAATCGGTGAATGTATTTACGGAAAATCCATTACTGACCCATGTCTTGGTTGGGAAAAAACAGAAAGATTAATTTACGACATAGCGAGTCTTCTTTAGAATGCAAAAACACAGGATGGAATGCCTTGTACTGCTATGGACAAATCCAGTCTTTCCTTTGAAAACAGTATTTTCCCTCACAACAATTGTCTCCTTGACATTCATATGCAGAAAAACCGGGTATGTTCCCGGATGGAGCCATAGCAAAATGATTTTTTGCTTATGGCTTCATTTTGATCTGGAGAAAATAGGGCAGAATGGACATACTGCGCCAAAGCCGCAGGTTTTTGTTACCCGAAGGCGTACATAGTTACGTCGAGAGGCGAATCATTCATTTTTCTACAGACCATTTTATGGATTCTGTTCCCTTTCAATCCGACATTTCATCCGGCATCATCGTAAGGGTTGGTATTCATTTGTAAAAAAAGGCGGCAAACTGAATCATCAGTCCGCCACCTCTTATAGCAAAAACGAAATTATTTAATTTCAACCTTTGCGCCAACTTCTTCAAGCTTAGCTTTGTAGGATTCTGCATCATCCTTGGAGATGCCTTCCTTAACAGGCTTCGGTGCGCCGTCAACAAGCTCTTTAGCTTCCTTAAGGCCAAGACCTGTCAGCTCTCTAACAACCTTGATTACCTTAATCTTCTCAGCGCCGGCTTCAGCAAGGATTTCATCAAATTGAGTCTTCTCCTCTGCTGCGCCTGCACCGGCATCACCAGCAACTGCAACTGCAACCGGTGCTGCTGCGCTTACGCCGAACTCTTCTTCCATCATCTTTACGAGCTCTGCAACTTCCAATAACTTTAATTCTTTGATATCTGCAATAATCTGTTCAAGCTTACTCATTTTAAATTTCCTCCTTAAAAATTATTCTGCATCCTGAGCGGGTGCGGCATCTTCTGCTTTAGCAGCATTTGCTGCGGCTTCAGCCGGCTCTACGCCATTGTCCACAATTGCCTGTAAGGTTCTTGCGAGTGCGGAAATCGGAGAATTCAAGCTGCCCAACAATTTGGCAAGCAAGACTTCACGGCTGGGTGTAGATGCAAGACGATTTATTTCATCAATTGAAATTGCGTTTCCATCCAAAAATCCACCCTTGATTTCCAAGTTAGAATTCTTCTTTGCAAAATCTGCAAGTACTCTTGCAGGTGCGACCGGATCTTCACTCAGAGCAATAGCGGTCGGTCCGTTCAGTGTTTCATCAAACTCTGTGTATCCTACCTGATTTGCTGCAAAACGTGTTAAAGTGTTCTTTACAACCTTGTAGTACACGCCTGCCTCTCTCAGCTTAACACGGAGTTCTGTGTCTTCCTCAACAGTCAATCCACGGTAATCAACGAAAACACCTGCGCTTGCTGCTTTAATCTTTTCAGCAAGATCAGCAACAATAGCTTCTTTTTCCTTTAAAATCTTTGCGCTTGGCATATCTTTCACCTCCCTAAATGAAAAGGTTCTCTATCCAAATGCAGACAGAGAACCGTTAATGCAACGTTTCGCCTTTCCTCGGCTGGACTTACGCAAAATGCGGCCGGCTGTCTGCGGACGGACTAAATATTGATTCCTACTCAGCAATCTTACCGGGGTTCAGCTTAATGCCGGGGCCCATGGTAGAAGCAACTGCAACACTCTTTAAGTATTGACCCTTAGCTGCTGCAGGCTTTGCCTTCAAAATAGCATCCATAAGTGCTTTAAAGTTTTCGGCCAGCTTTTCTTTCCCAAAAGAAACCTTGCCGATGGGGCAGTGAATAATGTTGGTTTTATCCAAACGATATTCGATCTTACCGGCTTTAATGTCTGCAATCGCCTTTGTCAGATCCATGGTAACCGTACCGGCTTTCGGGTTCGGCATAAGACCCTTAGGACCAAGCACACGACCGATTCGACCAACAACGCCCATCATATCCGGTGTGGCTACCACTACGTCAAAGTCAAACCAGTTTTCTCCCTGTATCTTTTGTACCAAATCATCGCCGCCGACAAAATCGGCACCGGCTGCTTCAGCTTCGGCAACCTTTTCGCCCTTGGCAAATACTAAAACGCGAACCTTCTTGCCTGTACCATGCGGCAGTACAACCGCACCTCTGACCTGCTGGTCAGCATGACGAGAGTCAACACCCAATTTAATGTGTGCTTCAACTGTTTCATCAAACTTAGCCTTTGCGGCTTTCACTGTAATATCAAAAGCTTCGTCTATATCATACAGCTTTGCTGCTTCGATGAGCTTTGCGCTCTCCTGATAATTCTTTCCTCTTTTCACGGATACTTAACCTCCTTGTGGTAATGGCGGAATTACTCCTCCCACTTAATCTTCTTCTACAACAATCCCCATGCTGCGAGCAGTACCCGCAATCATGCTCATGGCGGATTCGATGCTGGCTGCATTTAAATCCGGCATTTTGGTTTCGGCAATTTCCCTGACTTGGCTCTTCTTAATTGTAGCAACCTTCGTCTTGTTTGGAACACCGGAGCCGCTTTCAATCTTACATGCCTTCTTCAAAAGAACAGCAGCCGGAGGTGTTTTTGTAATAAAGGTAAATGACCTATCTGCATACACGGTGATAACAACCGGGATGATAAGGCCTGCATCCTTTGCTGTCTTTTCATTAAATTCCTTTGTAAACTGTACGATATTTACACCGTACTGACCGAGTGCCGGGCCAACAGGGGGTGCCGGCGTAGCTTTGCCTGCCGGGATCTGCAACTTAATGTAGCCCGTAATTTTCTGTGCCATAACTTTTACCTCCTAAAAATGTGGTATCTGGCGGACATGTTTCATGCCCTCCCACCATAAAAGCCAAACGGCTTATTATGTCAAAGCTTCGACCTGATGAAACTCCAGTTCTACCGGGGTTTCACGGCTAAACATAGAAATGCAAACTCTAAGCTTGCGCTTTTCCATGTTGATTTCTTCAATCACTCCAATAAAACTCTCCAAGGGCCCATCGGTTACGCGAACGCTATCGCCCACCTCAAAGTCAAGCTTTACAGTGCGTGTTTCCACGCCCATTGCTTCAACTTCGGCATCGGAGAGGGGCACCGGTTTTGATCCGGGGCCTACAAATCCTGTAACACCGCGGGTATTCCGTACCACATACCAGCTTTCATCCGACATAACCATCTTAATGAAAACGTACCCTGGGTACACCTTACGCAAAACTGCCTTTTTCTCCTCACCCTTTTGTTCCACAACTTCTTCCATGGGAACACGAATGTCAAGAAACAATTCCTGCATACCGCGATTCTCTATTGTCTTCTCTATATTCGCTTTTACTTTATTTTCGTAGCCCGAATAAGTATGTGCTACGTACCATCTTGCATTACCGGCCATAAATACACATGTATCGCACCAATTCCTGCGACACATCCTCCTTGTTCAAGATTTAACCCATCAGCTTGGATGCACCCAAAGAGAATAGGTAATCCAAAATCCAAATGCCTATACCGATAACAAGAATGCAGACAATAACAATTGTTGTGTTATTGATAAGCTGCTTCTTTGACGGCCAAATAACCTTTTTAACCTCTGCCTTTACATCCTTGCAAAATCTTGCAATTTTGGAAAAAAACTTTTTCACAACCATATACCTCCATAGGGTATGTTATTTTGTTTCCTTGTGCGCAGTATGTTTCTTGCAGAATCTGCAATACTTATTCATTTCCAGACGATCCGGACTATTCTTTTTGTTCTTCATTGTATCATAGTTCCGCTGTTTGCATTCTGAACATGCTAATGTAATTTTCACTCTCATGGTTTTACACCTCCCGCATAAAAAAAGACTTCTTTTTGAGAAGCAAATACAGTATATCATAATGCTTCTTTTTTGTCAACCTTTTTTTTAATTTTTTTCTGTTTCGGCAATTTCTGCTTTTATTTCCTCTATTCTCCGCTGTATTTCTTCCCGACTGACAACCGCCAGATGCGAAAACGTATAGGTTAGCGCCTTTTCCATATATTCAATTGCCTCTTCCTTTTTGCCCATCACATATAGAGTTTCTCCATAGTGATAATAAGGAATCGGGACACCAAGCCGTTTGTCGGTCAGTTCCTTATAAAGGTTTGCGCTGCTGTCAATATCTCCGGTCAACCGATAGGTCAATGCGAGGTTATCCGTAATGGCTTCATCATATTTATCAAAAGCATAGGCTTTCTTATTCAGTTCCAACGCGTGCTGCAGTTGACCATTTTGCAACAGAAACTGCCCAAGCGTACCATAAACCGCCTTATCCTCGCCCAGTTTCAGCTGTTCCTCTAAAATGTGAATTGCCTCTTCTTTTTGGCCCTTTTGCCAGGCAAGAAGTGCGCGGTTCACAGCGGCACGGCAGCGGGTTTCCTCTGACATCTTCATTTTTTCTCCCTGTGTCAGAACCCGTTCGGCACGCGCAATGTCCCCGGCCTTTAGCGCCATAAATCCGTAATACTGCACGTATTCTGCCCGAAGACGCTTTGTGCGCAAGGCTTTTTCCATTCTGTTCAGTGCTTCCTTCGCTCTTTCCGGATTTTGCCGATACATCTTGCTGGCAGAAATCATTAAATAGTCCGGCATTTTGATGATGAGAATGAACAAAAGATAAACAGCGAAACCAATGATACCGCCCCATATCCCTGCGTATTTAAAAAGCAGAGCCAATATGAGTGCAGGCACCAGTATGGTAAGTATTGCTTTCATGATACGCCTCCGTTTAAAACTCAGCCGTTCCTACTGTGCGCGGGAAGGGCAGAACGTCTCGAATATTCGTGATGCCTGTTACGTACATCACCATACGTTCAAAGCCGAGACCAAATCCTGCATGCTTCGTAGTGCCATATCGACGCAAATCCAAATACCAGTTATACTCCGCAGGTTCCATACCAAGTTCTTCCATGCGGGCAACAAGTTTTTCAAGCCGTTCTTCTCTCTGGCTTCCGCCGATCAATTCCCCGATTCCCGGTACCAGCAAGTCCATCGCGGCAACCGTCTTATTATCCTCATTCATACGCATATAAAATGCCTTGATTTCCTTCGGATAATCGGTTACAAACACCGGACGGCCAAACACCTTTTCCGTAAGATACCGTTCATGTTCTGTTTGCAAATCTGCACCCCAAAATACCGGATAATCAAATTGATCCTTATTCTTTTCCAGTAATTCGATGGCTTCCGTATAGGTTACATGTGCAAAGGAGGCATTTGCAACAGAAGAAAGCCTTTCCAAAAGACCGTTATCCACAAATTGATTCAAAAACGCCAATTCATCCGGCGCATTCTCCAAAACATAGGAAATAACGTATTTCACCATTGCCTCTGCAAGCTCCATATCATCTGCAAGATCTGCAAATGCAATTTCCGGCTCAATCATCCAAAACTCGGCGGCATGCCTGGTTGTATTGGAGTTTTCTGCGCGGAAGGTCGGTCCAAAAGTGTATACGCTGCCATAGCTTTGCGCCATTGCTTCCGCATTCAGCTGTCCGCTGACGGTAAGGGAAGTTGCTTTTCCAAAAAAGTCTTTGGAAAAATCGGTTTCTCCGGGTTCTAAGGTTGTAACGCGGAACATTTCGCCTGCGCCCTCGCAATCACTGCCGGTAATAATGGGGGAATGTACATACACAAAACCATTTTCCTGGAAGAATTTATGAATGGCATACGCACAAAGAGAACGAATGCGAAAAACAGCAGAAAATGTATTGCTGCGTGGTCTTAAATGTGCAATTGTACGCAAATATTCAAAGCTATGCCGTTTTTTTTGCAAAGGGTACTCGGGTGTAGATGCACCCTCGATTTCCACCTTTTTTGCATGAATTTCAAGTGGCTGTTTTGCCTCCGGTGTTAACACAACCTTACCGGTAACTACAATGGCTGCCCCAACATTTAGTTTCGTGGCAACGGCAAAGCCGTCTGTCCCTTCATCAAAAACAATCTGTAGTGTTTTAAAACAGCTGCCATCATTGATTGCAATAAACCCAAAATTTTTGGATACGCGGATGCTTCGCACCCAGCCGGTTACTACTACTTCTGCATCCTGCTTTGGTGCTGCAAGCAGTGTCTGAATTTTTGTCCTTTTCATACAGTTCTCTCCCCTTTGAAATATTGTATGGCCGCTTCCTTATCCTGCACAAGCTGTGCCATGAGTGCATCCACTGATGCAAATTTAATTTCCGGCCGCAAATAGGAAAGCAACGTCACAGCTACACTTTTGCCATACGCTTCAGCATCATAACCAAACAGATGACTTTCCATACGAGTCTTTGCAGTTTCTACCGTAGGGTTCTCCCCCACATTGGTTATGCTGCAATAGCTTTCACCATCTACTGTTGTCCGGCTTATATAAACGCCCTTTTTGGGCAGTAAAATGCCATTTTCAAACGCAATGTTCAGCGTTGGGAATCCTAATTTTCTGCCTAACTCTTTGCCTCTTATTACCGTACCGCATTTGGTGTATGGCGCAAAGCTCAGGCGATTTACCATTTCTATCTCTCCATCGGATAAGCACTGCCGAATTCTTGTACTGCTGACGGATTGACCGTCGAAAAATACGGTATCCATGATTTCGCACCGTACATGCGCTTTTTCACATAATCTTTTTAAATACGATGCGTCGCCTGCCGCATTTTTCCCAAAACGATAATTCTCGCCGGCCGTCACAAACGAGGCTTGCAGTTCTTCAGCCAATACTTCCTTTACAAATGCTTCAGGCGAAAGCTGTAAAATCTTTTCGCCGCGCCGTTCTGCCTGTACCTTATCTATCCCTAACCGATAAAGAAGCGCCTCTTTTTCCGCAAAGGTTGTTAAGAGCTCCACCGGCTTTTCCGGCCGTAACAAAAGCCGCGGATGCGGTTCAAAAACATAGGCCATTGCCAACAAATCATGTGTCCTTGCATAGGAAACTGCGTTGCGGATAAGCGCCGCATGGGCAATATGTACGCCGTCAAAACTACCAAGTGCCACAGCCGTCTTCATTCCCATGCCCCCTTTATCTTAATAAAAGCTTGTCAGCATTTTTAAATATATGCCTCGTTTTCCCATTATGCCCTGCGACAAGCATAACAATTTCCCATTCTCTGAGAAAACAGCATATCGTTCCTCTTTCCCGTCCGGATAATCTATCGTTGCACCGTTTCGAATACGCCTTTCCTCCTCTGCCGTAACCCTGACCTTCGGCAAGTCCGCAAACACGCTTTCAATCGGTAATATATGATCTTTTGGTGAGGCTTCAAAATCCGCCAAAGCAACCGCATTATCCCTTGTAAATTGACCGGATGCATTCCGCACAAGGCTTGTCATATGCCCGCCGCATCCAAGTGCCTCTCCGATATCGTGACAAAGCGTGCGAATATAAGCACCCTTACTGCACGTCACCAAAAATGTAACCATCGGCACTTGTATTTCTAAGAAAGAAATTTCGAAAAAAGTCACTGGTCTCGGTTTTCTTTCCACCTCTACACCCTGCCGTGCCAGCTGATACAGCCGCTTCCCATTATGATGCACAGCCGAATACATAGGTGGGATTTGCGTTTTTGCGCCCACAAACTGTTTTGCAATTTTGCGAATCTGTTCCTCCGTACAATGCACCGGTCGTTCCTTAATGATTGTTCCGGTTTTATCCTGCGTATCGGTAGAAGCACCAAGCTTCATTTGGCAAAGATATGTCTTCCTCGCAGCCACAATATAATCAACTGCATGGGTCGCTTTCCCAATGCAAATCGGTAAAACGCCCTCGGCCATTGGATCCAATGTCCCCGTATGCCCGACACGGCGTGTCCCTGCCGCCCTACGCACTTTCGCCACTGCATCGTGGCTGGTCATGCCGGACGGCTTCCATATATTAACTATGCCGTCCATATGCATCTCCTATTTGTGTTAGTATTTTATCTTTCCACTCTTCCGGCGTACCTGCAAGCGTCGCCCCCGCCGCCCTGGCATGACCGCCGCCACCCAATGCACCGCAAAGGGCTGCTGCATCTACGCTTTCCTCTGTTCGCATAGAAAGCTTTACCATATTGCCTTTACTACGCAAAGACACCGCTGTTTCTACACCGGCAATGCTGCGCAAAAGATTGGAAATTCCGTCTGCATCTTGTTCGGTTGTACCGGTCGCGAAAAGCATGTCCTCCGTTACGATGCCGATTGCTGTCCTTCCCTCATGGGTAATAGTTGCCGAGCGGATAACTTCCGCCTCAAGCAGCATTTTCCCCATTTCTTTTTGTTCAAAAATGGCTCGGCATAACTGCGTATTATCTGCGCCCTTTTCCATCAGCATAGCTGCAAGAGTATGTGTCTTTGCACTTGTATTCGAATACCGGAATCCGCCGGTATCCGAAAGCATCCCGGCAAGCATCCAATTTGCTGTTGCCTTCGTAATGGGCGCGCCATCTTGCAAAAAAAGCTCGGTCACAATTTCTGCTGCTGCAGATGCTGTCGGCAATACATAATTGATATCCCCGAAGAAAGTATTTGTAACATGATGGTCAATATTGATGCGCACCTTGGCACCCATAAAAAGCGGCAGCCGATTGGAAAGACGACGTTCATCCCCACAATCTATTGCAATTGCAGTATGTACCGCAGGCAGTTCCTCTGTATATGCCGTAAAGCGACCGCCCAGAAATTGCAGCCGCCGTGGGATCTCTTCCTCAACGCATATATAATGCGGAATCTCGTAACGATCCAAAAACGCCGACAGCGCAAGCGATGCACAAACCGCATCGCCATCAATACTGCCGTGTGGAATGATTACCGCATTTTTTGCTCTTTTTAATGTTTCTATCACCTGCTGCATAGGTTATTCCTCATTTTTCTGCATCACATCATGGATCAACCGGTTCATGTGCGCACCGTAAGCAATAGAACGATCGGCCTTAAAGATCAATTCCGGCGTCGTTCGAAGCTGTAGTTTAGCACCGATTTCCCGTCTAATAAAGCCACTGGCAGCCTTCAGTGCCGAAAGCGTACTCTTTTCCTCTTCTTCGCTGCCCAGCACACTTACATGTACCTTAGCATAGCGAAGATCACGCGTAGCCTCCACAGCCACAATGCTGACCATGCCTGCCATGCGCGGATCTTTCAGGTTGCGAACAATGCTGCCTAATTCCCGCTTGATTTCTTCATTGATACGATCCTGTCTAAATCCTGCCATTTCATAGCTCCCTTTCTATCGGGCGACTTCCTCCATGACAGAGCACTCAACAATATCGCCCTCTTTAATATCATTAAACTTTTCAAAACTCATCCCGCACTCATAGCCGGCAGCAACTTCCTTCACATCATCCTTAAAGCGGCGCAGTGTTGCCAAATCTCCTTCATGGATAACAATGCCGTCGCGGACAATACGAACTTGTGAACCGCGCTGAATTTTACCATCCTGAACATAACAGCCTGCAATTGTACCAATGCCGCTCACCTTGAATGTCTGTCGGATTTCTGCATGGCCTATGGTGACTTCTTTATATTCAGGTGCGAGCATTCCCTTCATAGCCGCTTCAATTTCCTCAATAGCCTGATAAATTACGCGGTAAAGCCGCATATCCACCTTATGCATTGCCGCAGCCGCTCTTGCGCCGAAGTCAGGTCGAACATTGAAGCCTACAATAATGGCGTTGGAAGCCGTGGCGAGCATAACATCGGATTCTGTGATAGCGCCTACTGCACCATGGATCACTCTTACACGCACTTCGTCATTGGAAATCTTTTCTAAGGACTGGGTAACCGCTTCCACAGAACCGCGAACGTCAGCCTTCACAATGATGTTCAGGTCTTGCACTTGTCCTTCCTTGATCTGACTGAATAAATCCTCTAAGGATACGACATTCGTAGCCTTTCTTTGCTCTTCCTGCAACTTCTGCCGCCGTGCCTGGACAACATTTCTTGCCATCTTCTCATCGCTGACAGCATAGAACAAGTCGCCGCCTTCGCAGACATCGTTCAGCCCTGTAATTTCAACCGGTGTCGAAGGTCCTGCAACCTTCAGCCGTTTGCCCTTATCATCGACCATAGCACGAATATGTCCCATTGCTGTGCCGGCTACAATGGTATCGCCTGCATGCAGTGTGCCGTTTTGTACCAAAATTGTCGCAACAGGTCCTCTGCCCTTATCAAGTCTTGCCTCAATGACTGTTCCGCGTGCGAGTCTATCCGGATTGGCGCGAAGCTCCTTCATATCTGCAACCAAGAGTACCATTTCCAAAAGTGTATCAATATTTTCATGTTTTTTTGCGGAAATCGGCACACAAATCGTATCGCCGCCCCATTCTTCCGGTACAAGGCCGTACTCTGTAAGTTCCTGTAAAACACGATCGGGATTTGCATTCTCTTTATCAATTTTATTGACTGCAATGATAATGCTGACACCGGCCGCCTTCGCGTGGTCAAGCGCCTCAATTGTCTGCGGCATTATGCCATCGTCTGCTGCAACAACAATAATCGCAACGTCCGTTACCTGTGCGCCGCGTGCACGCATAGCCGTAAAAGCCTCATGTCCGGGTGTATCTAAGAAGGTAATTCTTCTATCATTGATATTTACGCTATATGCACCGATATGTTGGGTAATGCCGCCGGCCTCTGTTGCAATCACGTTGGCAGAACGGATTGCATCCAAAAGGGACGTTTTACCATGATCAACGTGACCCATAACCACTACAATCGGATCACGCGGCTTTAAAGAAGCCTCATCATCTTCATCCTCCCCAAAAAGACGATCCTCATCCGTAACAATAATTTCCTTTTCGACAACTGCATTCATGTCCTCCCCAATCAGAACCGCTGTATCAAAATCAATACACTGGCTGATAGAGGCCATAACGCCAAGCTGCATGAGGCGTTTAATCACCTCCGTGGGGCTTTCTCCCAGCTTTGCAGCAAAATCGCCGACGGAAATTTCATCCCCAATTGCAACATGCACCGGCTCTTTCTTCTTTTCTTTTGCGCGGGGCGGCTCTGCTTCCTGCACCGGCGGCTTTGCACGTTTCGCACCTTTTTTAATCTTTTGCTTTGCGGCAGGTGCAGCTTCCTTGATTTCTTCCGCAACCATTTCTTCTATTTTTTCAAGCTTATCAATTTTTTCCAAGTCCACAACCGAGGAACGTGTGTCCACATAGCGGCTTTTCTTAGCCTCTGTTTTCTGTTGCACAGGTGCTTCCTCTACAACAGATTCGGAAGCTTCCGGTACCTTTTTCGGTTCTTTTTCCGATACGGCCGGCTGTGTCTTTGTTAAGAATTCCGTAATGTCAGAACCGTCATCATACTTCTTTGTGAAGTAATCAAAGATAACATCCATATCTGCTGCAGTTAATGTGCTCATATGATTTTTGACGCCCATATCATACTGCGCTAAGACCTGAATGACATCCTTATTGACCAAATCCAAATCCCTTGCGATTGAATGTATCCTTGGTTTATTTTGCTTCGTTGTTTTCGCCAATCGTGCCACCCCCATAAATTTTCAAAATTGCTTCCGCAAGCCCTTTATCCCGAATCCCTAAAACGGCCACCCGGTTTTTCCCGGTTGTACGTGATAAGGCTTCCACTGTTCCGTAAGCAATCCATTTGCCGTTAAAGCTTGCGCTTTTATCTCGAATCAGCTTCTTGGTACGTTCGGAAGCATCCTCCGCGATAATAATTAACGGCAACCTGCCTGTGCGCAAAAGCATTACAGCCTGTTCACTGCCAAAGACCACTTTGCCGGCCTTAACGGAAAGTCCTATCATGCCATCCATTTTATGCATGTATTTCTCCTATTTGTTCGTATATTTCGTTTTCTATTTTCATGCGAAGCGCTCGCTCCAGCCGCCGTTCCTGCTTTGCCTTTTTCACACAGGCCGCAGCACGGCAAATATAGGCTCCGCGTCCTGCCATACGGCCGGTTTCATCCATAACTACCGTGCCGTCTATACTGCGTACAACGCGTACCAGCTCATTTTTCGGCTTTGCCACCTTGCAGGCAACACACATACGCACGCCCGCCGGACGATTAGCCAAGCTGGAACACCTCCCCAACTTCTTTATCACTCTTAATATCTATCTTCCAACCGGTCAGCTTGGCAGCAAGCCTTGCATTCTGCCCTTCTTTACCTATTGCAAGGGAAAGCTGAAATTCCGGCACAATGACCTCAGCTGCATTATTCTCTTCATCCAGTGTAACACGCAAAACCCTTGCCGGGCTAATGCTTTCGGTAATAAACACTGCAGGATCTTCATTATATTTTACAACGTCCACCTTTTCTTCGCCAAGGCCCCGTAAAACAGCGGAAACACGCGCGCCCTTCTGCCCAACGCATGCACCAACTGCATCCACATTGGGGTTTTTCGATACAACTGCAATTTTCGAGCGAGAGCCTGCTTCTCTTGCAATGCTCTTTATTTCTACTGTCCCGTTCGCAATTTCCGGTACTTCCCTTTCAAAAAGTCGACGCACCAAACCGGGATGTGTGCGGGAAACCGTAATCTGCAATCCTTTGGTTGTATTGCGTACTTCTGTTACATATACAGGCAACTTCTGCCCGGGTTTATATACCTCGCCCGGTGCCTGTTCATGCTGCGGCATCAGTGTTTCTGTTGAACCAATCTCTACCAAAACACCGCGTTTTTCAATCTTTTGCACTGTCCCTACAATCACGTCATTTTCCTTTTCGTGATATTCCGAGTACATACGGCCACGTTCCGCCTCGCGGATATGCTGTACCAGCATTTGCTTTGCATTCTGTGCAGCAATACGGCCAAAGTTTTTCGGTGTAGTTTCAATGACAACAACATCTCCTACTTGATACTTCGGATCGATCAGCTTTGCTTGCTCCAGTGTAATTTCCGTAGCCGAGTCCTCCACGTCCTCCACAACCGTCTTTTTGGTGTGCACAAGAATGCCGCCCTCCGCGTCAATATCCACCGTTACATCTTCTCCGGCATCATAGTACTTGCGGTATGCGCCGGCCAAGGAAGAACGCAAGGTTTCCAAAAGCTCCTCTTTATTGATCTTCTTTTCTTTTTCCAAAAGCTCTAATGCCAACATCAGTTCACTTGCCATTTTTTTCAATCCTTTCCACTAGTACCGCTGAACACTGTGCGCACCTGTGCAATTTGCCCATTTGCAAGCTTCAGCTCTTGATCTTCTTCCGTTTCTATGATAATTCCGTCTTCGCCGTAGTGCCGCAGGGTACCCTGTAAGCTTTTTTTGCCATCAAGCGGTGCATAAAGGCGTACCTCCACCCATTCTCCAATCGCCGTTTCAAAGTGCCATGGCCGCTTTAGAATCCTCTCCAGCCCGGGCGATGAAACCTCAAGGCAATATGCGTCCTGAATAGGATCCTCTTGATCCAATACATCGCTTAGGGCGCGACTGACCGTTTCGCAATCATCCAGCGTAACGCCGGTCTCTCCATACAGAAACACCCGCAGAAACCAATCCGGCCCTTCCTTTTTGTATTCCACATCGTAGATCCGCAAACCCGCGGCTGCCGCAATAGGTGCAGCAAGGTCTTCTACAGTTTTTTCAATTTTGGACATTGTATGCCTCCAAAGCATTAAAACTAAACTGTAAGGGCGGCAAAAACTGCCGCCCTTACTTACTATTTTGTATTATATCATATATTTCCTTAAAATGCAAGCTTTTTTTAAAAAATATATATTCTATCATAGCTTTGCAAAAATCAAAATGAAATACCTCATCATGTAAACCCAGAAAGGACGAAACAAGCTTCTTTCAATTTGTACCGCTTATTTCGTCCCAACAAAATCCACTCAGAATGAATGGTGCACGGCTTTCTCCATACGCCGTACTTCTGCCTTCTGTTTATTATGTCTTTTAACAAATACTAATTAATTGCATCGCGCAGAACCTTCCCGGGCTTGAAGGCCGGTGCCTTTGAAGCGGAAATAGCAATTCTTTGCTTCGTCTGCGGATTCACGCCTTCCCTCGCGGCTCTTGTTCTGGTTTCAAAAGTGCCAAAGCCAATCAGCTGCACTTTATCGCCTTTTGCAAGTGCTTCCGTAACACATGCGGAAAATGCATTCACAAAACTCTCTGCATCTTTTTTGGACAGACCTGCTTCTGTCGCAATCGCCGATATGAATTCACCTTTGTTCATTGAATATACCTCCAACCTGAAAAAGTATTTGTATTGTTTACACAACACTATTTAGTTATATTCCACATTTGTTAAAAAAAACCTTTTTTTTTATTTTTTATGCGAATTTTTCAGCGTATCCCACAAAACTTCCATATCGTCTATGTGCATTTTATCTAATTTTTTCCCGTTTTTTGTTGCATATTCTTCCATTTTTTTGAATCGGTGCAGAAACTTATCTGTAGCAGCAGTCAAAGCCTCCTCCGGTTCAATACCGCAAAGCCGTGCGGTATTGACGGCAGCAAAAAGCAGATCCCCAATTTCTTCCTTTATATTGGTATTCTCCGCCAGGGCTGTTTCGAGTTCGGCTGTCTCTTCCCTGACCTTTTCCAATGCATCCTCGGGGCATGTCCAATCAAATCCCACGCCGGATGCTTTGCCCTGTACCTTTTCCGCACGCATGAGCGCAGGCAAATACCGCGAAACGGATGCCATGCTTTCTGCCACGGAATGTAGCTTCTTTTCTTCCTTTTTTATCTCTTCCCAATTCGAGAGCACCTCTGCACTGGTATTTGCCACTGCATCTGCAAACACATGTGGATGGCGGCGGATCATTTTCGTGCAGACAGCATCTGTCACATCATCTATCGTGAACGCGCCGTCCTCCGTACCAATCTGCGCATGAAACACAATTTGCATTAAAAGATCCCCAAGCTCGTCGGCCATTGTCATGCCATCGCCGCTGTCAATGGCCTCTATGGCTTCATAGGCCTCCTCAATGAGATTCCGACGCAGGCTTGCATGTGTCTGTTCCGCATCCCATGGGCATCCACCCTTCCCACGCAGCTTTGCAATGATATCTACAAGATCGGAAAATGTATATTTCATAATTGACTCCATTTCGTTTTACTTCAATAACTTAAATTTTGTGAGCACCGTCGCAAGCTTTTCACCCATAGGCAAAAGCAGAACATCCTCCTTCTGCACGGCACGCAGTGTAAACAGCATGATCATATACACCACCACCCCCGCAGCAATAGGCGGAATCAGATTTACAATACGGCCTAAAGGTGCACAGAATCGATAGGCAAGAAGCACTGCCCCACCCATCACAAAGGTCGCCAATACAGGTTTTATTAACATATCTGACAAGCTGTACTTTACCTGCAAAACTTTACGAATTGCGATTAAATTTAAAATCATAATTATGGCGTTGCATACTATCGTACCAATCGGTGCGCCATTTATATATATGGCAGGATTAGAAACCAGCACGTAATTGATAATCACCTTTGCAATGCCTCCAATAGCCATATGTAAAACCGGTTTATAGACATGGCCGACAGCTTGCAAAATTGCATTTGTTACCTGCACAAGGGAAACAAACAGAATGGCCCAACCCAGAATCGTCAGCATCGTACCTGCATTACCGTTGTTATAAATGCCCAACAAAATCGGTCTTGCCAAAAGTGATACCCCTGCTGCACAGGGAAGAGAAAACAGCGTTGTTATCCGTATTGCGGATTGCACGCTGCGGCGCGCCCCTTTCAAGTTTCCACTCACAAAAGCCGAAGCCACGGCCGGCACAAGGCTAATGCTGATGGCCACAAGCAAGGTGGGCGGCATATTAAAAATTGGAATGGCGTAGCCGGAGTAGGATCCCCAAAGACGTACCGCTTCCTCCTGTGAAAAGCCGGCAGAGATTAAATTGTGCTTTATCATCGCCATGTCGATTACATTTGTCATGCTAAAGACAGAGGCGCCAATTGTAATTGGAATTGCAATGCTGACAATCTTTTTAAAAAGTGCACCATAGGACTGCACATGTCCCTCCACCCGTACAGAAGGGAACAGATTTTTCTTTTTAACCAAGAAAATTAGCACTAAGGACAAAGCGCCAAGAAGGGCACCGCCGCTCACACCGGCAACCGCGCCGGCAGATGCATTGGGAAGGCCGAATGGCAACAGCAAATAGGCCAACATGTACCCAATCCCAAGCTTGCCCAAGGCTTCTATCACTTCGGAAATCGCGGTAGGCGTCATATCCTGCCGTCCTTGGAAAAAACCGCGGAAGGCAGACATAATGGAGACAAAGAGCAGGGCAGGCGCAATTGCACGAATGCCGTTTGCAGCCAGAGGATTGCCGATAAGCTTAGAAAACGCATCTGCTCCAATAAACAAAATGGCCGTGCCGATTGCACCTAAGCTAATGAGTGTGAATAAGCTGACACGCAGAATTCGCCGCGTTTCCGTGGTATTGCCAAGCGCCGTACTTTCGGAAACCATTTTTGAAATGGCAACCGGCAGCCCCGCTGTCGCTAAAATAAACATCCAGGTATACATCGAATACGCGTCGGAAAAGTGGCCCATGCCTTCTTCGCCAATCAGATATGTAAGCGGCACCTTGAAAGCAAGACCAATCAATTTGACCAAAAGATTCGCCGCCATCAAAATTGCAGCACCACTAATAAAGGACGTTGTTTTCTTTTCTTGCATACAGTTAACTCCTTATTATTTTTTCGGTGCAACAGCACCGGCATGCCCATTCTTATTCACTATATTCCGTATTCGGTTTAAGTATTCAAGGCTTTTGGGCTCAGTTTCAATATGATACCGAACAAACTCCTCCGCAAGCGGTGCGAGAATAGGTACTTGCCTTTCTCCTTTAAACTCCAGCGCGGCCCGAAGGCCGCCTTCCACATAGCCTTGCAGCACGGCTAAATCCGCCCGGGAAAGTGGGGTGCCGCCGCAGGCAGCACAAAGCGTACCCCCATCCGCAACAGAGAAGGCAACGATTTCCTTACTGCCGCAACGAATACAGTTTTTTGTATGCGGCCGCAGGCCAATTAGTGACAAGAGCCGCAACTCATACAGCATTTTTAAGTCAGCAGGATCTTTTTTTCCTTTTTCTAAATAATGCAGACAATTCAAAAGAAGGCGAAGAGGTGCATCTGCCTCCATGCCCTCTTTGATTACAATACCGGCAAGCTCTGCAAAATAAATTGCATAAGAAAGCCGCTCCACATCCTCCCGCAAATAATAATAGCTATGCAAAAGCGTGCATCCCGTCAGGGTATACATACCGGGGCGGGGTAAAAGAACAAGTTCACTATAACAAAAAAGTCCGGCACCGGCATGCATTGGATTTTTATGGCTGCGCACGCCGCGTGCCCAAACATGAATTTTGCCAAGGTCAGGTGTTAATACCGTCAATACCTGACTGCTGTTTTTGCTGTCCGCAGTTCGGAGGATAAGTCCATTGGTTTTCAGCGGGTTCATGTGAAACCTCCGCTCTTTTAAATTTGATATATAAATCCGGATTTCCGGTTTGATAAAACATATCCCAATACGTATCTTTCATTTTTTCACCATTCCTTTCTCTTTTAGTGTGCACGAAAAGAAAAAGAATATGGTTGGGAAAATTTAGATTATTGCTGTTCGGTAAATCCGAGGGATTTCAGCATGAAGTTACTGTTGCGCCAATCATCCTTCACCTTCACCCAAAGCTGTAAATAGATTTTCTTGCCAAAAAATTCCTCTGCGTCAAGCCTTGCATGCCGGCCAACACGTTTCATCATGGAACCGCCCTTACCGATAATAATAGACTTATGCGAGGATTTTTCGCAAATAATGTTTGCAGAAACATGCGTTGCACCCTTTGTATCCTTCATTTCAAGAATTTCGACTGCAATCCCGTGTGGGATCTCCTGCTCCAAAAACTGTAAAAGCTTTTCGCGAATGAATTCTGCCATAATTTCGCGTTCTGTTTTATCCGTAATCATATCCTCCGGATAATAGAAAGGGCCGGGCGCAAGAAATTTCTCTAATTCTTCTAAGAGAAGGGCCGCACCATCTCCGGTTTTTGCCGAAAGAGGTATAATGGCTGTAAAGTCAAATTTCTCGGCATAAGCCGCCATCTGCGGCAACAACGCTTCTGGCTGAACAAGATCGATTTTGTTCAGCGCCAAAACAGCCGGAATATGCTTCGTGCGGAGTTCTTCCATAATGCGTTCCTCCGGTGCACCAAGGCCACGCGATGCATCTGCCGCCAAAATTGCCGCATCTACCGACTCAATGGCTCCGATAGCTGCATGATTCATATACGTACCAAGCCGCGTTTTTGGCAGATGAATACCCGGGGTGTCTACAAATACCATTTGATAATTTTCGCCATGCAATATCCCTAAAATTTGTGTGCGCGTGGTCTGCGGTTTTGGCGTTGTAATCGCAATTTTCGCTCCGCAAAGACGATTTAAAATCGTGGATTTTCCTGCATTCGGACGTCCCACGATGGCAATAAAACCGGATTTTGTTTCTTCCAAAGTCAAATTCCTTCCTTATCTTAAAAATTACGTTTTCTACGCATCCCCACACTGGTGACAAGTGCCACCGCCAGCATACTGGCCAAAAGATTGGAGCCTCCGTAGCTGACAAAGGGGAGCGGAATACCTGTAACCGGCAGCAAGCCGATGCACATCCCTATACTTTCAAACACGTGTGCAATAAACATGAATCCAACACCTGCAGCAATCATTTCACCAAAGGAATCTCTGGATGCGGCAGCAATTTGAAAACATCTTATTATGAGAATGGTTAAGAGGACCAAGACGAGGATACAACCCCAAAGTCCCATTTCTTCCCCAATGACGGCATAGATAAAATCCGTTTGTGTCTCCGGCAAATAGCCATGTTGCGTTTGAATCCCCTGCCCTATGCCACGTCCTAAAACGCCACCGGACCCGACAGCAATTTTAGATTGAATCACGTGATATCCGGAGCCTAACGGATCCAGTTCCGGGTTTAAAAAAGTCAAAATACGGTCCTTTTGAAAATCCTGCAGGAAAAAGAACCAGGCGAGAGGTGCCGCAATCGCCAAAACACCAGCGGCCGCAGCTAAATACTTTAGACTGATACCGGCTGTAAACAGCATGCCCAACATGATAAAAGCAAATACCATTGCTGTGCCTGTATCCGGTTGCAACAGTATTAAACCGATCAGTAAACCGGCGTGTGCAAGCAAAAGCAACACATTTTTAGGACGATTTATATCCTCGCGCACGGACTCGATATGCTTTGCAAAAGTAATAATAAAGCCGATTTTCACAATTTCCGATGGCTGAATTCCCACAGGTCCTATGCGAATCCATCCGCGCGTTCCCACCTCTGTGCCGCCAATACCAATCAACAGAACCAAAATCAGCAAAACAACATTGCATATATAAAAATATACAGCAAGCTGACTTATGGCATCATAATCGACACGGGTGATCAGGAACAACAGAATACAGCCTACAACAAAAGCACTGCCCTGCACAAGACAGTATCGCATTGGAGAGGATGCCTTGGTTGCACTGCATATCGCAACAAAGCCGATCGCAAATGCAAGACATGTACATACTGTCAGCCATGGGTCAAGCCATGAACTGTGTCCATTTTTACGTGGTGTCAAAAAACCACCTCAATTCTGAATGACAAGATTTTTTTCCGTAATATCAAGAAGCGATACCAGAATACGCAGCCGTTCATGTAGCACCGCATATTCAGCCGGGTCATGGCAATCTGTCCCGAACACAAATTTACATCCGCACTCTACCGCTGTTTCGTATATACGGAACAGCTCGCTGCGGTGCATGGAACGAAGCGGATAGGATTTAAATGCCGAAGCATTGATTTCCAGCGCAATATTATGGTAATTTGCATCTGCAAACAAATCCTCCAGCTTGGCATCCGAAATGCGAAAGAGTACCTCATCAAAATTATCCTTGTTTCCGCTGGGAAAGAAGGGGTGGGCTATCGCTGTAATCATCTGATTTGCTGAAGACTCAATGAGCTGTGAAAAGCGGTTACAAAGCGCATTAGCAAGCTTTTTTGTATCGTGCCTGGTCGCGCTGTCAATCATTGCCTCATGCTGGCTGTGGGAATGGGTAGCCAAAACATAGTCAAACTTTGCGGCACCCTCTGCCGAAAGGCCGAACACACCTTTTTTGTTCATATCTGCTTCGCAGCCGCGTAAAAAACGGCAGCCGCTTTTTTTCGGTAAGGTTAAACCCATAATATGTTCTATATCCTGCCCCTCATAAAATCCATTGGGTGCCGGCGAAACCGCCGTATCCCACACATGGTCACAAAACCCAAACACTTTAACACCGCAGGCGTTGGCCGCTTCTATATAGGCTTCCGGTGTTGCCGCAGGGCTTCCACAAGGAGAAAAATGCGTGTGTATGTGTAAATCATGTTGAATTTCCAAAAAAAGCCCTCCTTAATTTTCAACAACGAGAACAGCATGTCCGCGCGTGCCAGAAACCACTACGCGATCCTCGGCAACATCTACCATAACATCGCCGGTTTGATCCAAAAGCCGTGCCTTGCTTTCTGTGGGAACTGTAACAGATTCTCCGCCAAAGCAATCTGCATAAATATAAGTTTGATTTTCATACGGCACTGTGTAAACAGAAGTTTTATCCGTTTGCGATGCAAAATACTTTTTGTAGGCAACGCCGCGCGCTTTTGTAACACCACCGCTCAGGAACGTCGGATATGCTTTGCGCGTACGATAAAGATGCGCTGCAAAAGTAAGATTTTCCCGACGGACGGAAGGCTCCCCATCCAAAATCGGCAGATACCCGCATGCAAAGCCTAAATGGTCATGCCCATCGCGATCACGGAATACATCCACAAACCGATCCGGCGGCCATGCGGGATTTTCCCAATAAGAGGCCGTCAGTTTGACATCCTGCGGATACGGACCGGGATAAAGGGCAATCGGCATTGAAAAATCAAAACTATCTTCCCCTTCCTGAAAGGGCAGAACACCCGGCAGAGCGCGGTGTATGCCGCCGCCGTAAATATCTATTTTTTCCTGATACATAACGCACATGCAATGTTCAAAATCCACATCCATCAGCTTTTCGAGGTTAAAAATACATAAAACGGTGCCGTCTGCGGCTATGCGGTAGATCTTACTTTGCCGCAACATGGGCTTCCCGATTGCAAGGCTTGGCTGTTCTGTATATCCACCCTCCGGCCGATTCGCGCGAAGCGCGTCGGAAACCAAAGCCGGATTCATGATTTCAAACTCCTCTTGCATCTCCGCATAATCGCATTCTGCGCCGCCATGTATCAAAAAGGACTCTCCATTCTGATAACCAACCACCTGTTTTTTCAAAAACCGTATAGCCGGGGCAAGATAGGCAATCGTTTGCGTGCCATCTGCCGCAATCGTACCCGTATTTACCCCGTGACTGATATAAGTCAGCGATTCAGCAATGCTTTTTTTAAATGCATATCGCATATCGCTTTCTCCGATATTCTCTGAAACAAAACCTAAAATTTCCTCGTCGACAATAGAAACCAGCGTAAACTTTGTTCCCTCGCCATCTACCCAGAGAGAACCAATGTCCGCATACGTTTTATCATGATTTTTCACTGCGAGATGCACAACACAAGGATGCCCGTGATTGCCACCAATCCATTCTTGATTTATCCTGCAGGGTGTTGTTTCGTCATTGCTGATGGCAAAAGGAACATCAATATGCCAGTAATCCGGCTTGCCGTTTTGAATTAAACCGGCATTCATAAAATCGATCGCCCCATTTATGGTTCTCTGTGAAAAGATCAGCCCGCGAAAGATTTGTACTAAATCGTGCGTGTCAGAATACGGTGTGCGAAACAGCGCATGATTTTTGGAAAGAGACACATACATAATATAAAGCCCTCCTAAATAACGATTGCTAAAATTTCCGACGGTGTATCTGAAAGCGAAACCATGCCATGCGGATATGAGGAATCATAATAAATTGAATCGCCTTCTTCTAAGACATACGCCTTGCCGTTAATAACAATTTTAATCTTTCCGTGCAGACAGTAATCAAATTCCTGCCCGGGATGGCTATTGGTATGCAGTTTGTCCCCTTCTGCTGCAGGGTCTACGCGCACCAATAGCGGCAAAACCTGGTTCCCCGCAAAATTATAGGCAAGATGCTGATAGTCATACTGTTTACTTCGTTCAATACGCAAGCCATTCCCCTTTGTTACATGCTGGCAAACATGCAGCTTCGGATTATTACCGGACAAAAGCTCATATACCTGTATTTTAAAGAATGCCGCTGCCTCTGACAAAAAGCTAATCGGCATATCGCTTTCTCCACTCTCATACTCCAAATAGGTTTCATGGGAAATGTGAAAGGTTTCCGCCATCTCCGCAGTAGAGCACCCTGCAATTTCACGCAATTCGCGTAGCCGAAGGGCAACCTTTTTTATATCCTCATTCATAGAAACACCTCCAATAAATATAATCATTCTAAGTATACCATAGTTTCCTTTAAAATGCAATTTTTTTCAAAATTTTCCGGTTTCATTTCGGGAAATCCATGTATAGTTGCGCTTTACCTGAATAAGACCGTAAACTTTCCATCGGATTTGGATTGAAATTATTCATTTTTTTATTGCCAAACACATGTATCTGTGATAAAATGATATAGATATAGAACCATGTTATGTATACTTACTAAAAAATACAAAGGGGATTCATGAAATGGTAAATGCTTTGATAAAGGATATTATCCCCCAATTTCAGTTTAAGGGAGAATATGTCTCTGCCAAAGAACTTTCCTCCGGTAATGTCAATACCACCTATAAGCTTGCTTATCAGCAAGAAGACGGCAATACAATTTATTACGTAATGCAACGCATAAATAATGTCGCTTTTCAAAATCCTGCCGGACTTATGCGGAATGTGCAACTTGTCGTAAAGCACATTGCGAAAGCCATGGAGAAAGAAAAACAGGATTGTCACCGCCGTGTTTTGCAATTTGTGCCCACAAAGAACGGGGATTCCCTTTGCATGGATGCAGACGGTGCGTACTGGCGGGCTTACATATTTGTGGACGGGGCCACTGCCTATGACAGCATTGAAAATCCATTGCATTTTTATGAGGCAGGACGCGGCTTTGGCGCATTCCAACGCTATCTGTATGATTTTGATGCCAAACAGCTTATGGATACGATACCGGATTTTCATCATACCACCAAACGGTTTTATGCTTTTGTGGCAGCAGTGGCGGCCGATAAGGCCGGGCGTGTGAAAGAACTCGAGAAGGAAATCGATTTCTTCTTCAATCGCCGCAAAATGATGAATGAAATCATTGCGTTAACCGAGTCCGGTGCCCTCCCCATTCGTGTTACGCATAACGATACGAAGCTGAATAATGTCTTGATTGATAACAAAACCGAGAAGGCTCTTTGTGTGATTGATCTTGACACGGTGATGCCCGGCTCTGTTTTATATGATTACGGGGATGCCGTACGGTTTGGCGCATGCACGACCGTTGAAGATGAACCGGATATTGAGAAAATTGACCTCGATATGCATCTGTTCCGGCTGTTTACCGATGGTTTTGTTTCCGAAATTGCAAGTACCCTGACGGAAAATGAAATCCGGTATTTGCCTTTAGGCATTAAGGTCATTACCTGTGAGCTTGCAATGCGATTTTTAACTGACTATATAAACGGAGATGTTTACTTTAAAACGCATTATCCGGGTCATAATCTCGTCCGTGCGCGGGCACAAATGCGTCTTCTTGAAGTTGTAGAAGAACGCTACCCAGAGATGCAAGCCTATGTAAACACTTTTTTAAAGTAACATAACGTGATACAGACCTATAGAATGCAAGGAAAGTAGGGACGCAATCGTGTATACTGACGACATACCGATTTTGGATGTAGCAGAAAAAGAAAAAATCGAAAAGAAAAGAACCCAAATGTTAAATGAGCCAATTCCGAAGCTCATCTGCAAAATGGCTGTTCCTACGATTATCAGTATGCTCGTTACTTCCTTTTATAATTTAGTGGATACCTTTTTTGTAGGGCAGCTTGGCAGCAATTCCGCTACCGGTGCAGTAGGTCTTGTGTTCTCCCTCATGGCAATTATTCAAGCCTTTGGCTATTTCTTCGGACATGGGTCCGGAAACTTTATTTCACGCGCCATCGGCAAACGAGACTATGAAAACGCAGCAAAAATGGCATCCACCGGCCTTTTTAGTTCCGTTTTCATTGGTGGCTTAATTCTTGCCTTTGGTCTCATGTTCCGCCGTCCGCTTGTGTTTCTTTTGGGCGCGACACCGTCTATGGCAGACGATACGGTCGCTTATATGACCTATATTTTAATCGGTGCCCCTTACATGGTAGGCGCGTTTGTCCTGAA
>JAQXGO010000110.1 GCA_029006755.1 Clostridia bacterium
TCTTGAAATGGCTTCCTACTATAATTCCGTAGGTGCAAATGTAACCATTATTGAGATGATGCCCAAAATTGCCGGCCCGACAGATGACGAAATCAGTGAAATTCTTTTGAAGAACTATAAAGCCAAAGGCATTACCTTCCATTTAGGTGCAAAGGTAACAGAAGTGACGAAAGATGCCGTTGTTTTTGAGAAAGATGGCAAAAAAGAAAGTGTACCGGCAGATAAGGTACTCCTTTCCATTGGCCGCCGTGCTGTATCTGCAGATATCGGCCTCGAATCGATTGGTGTGGAGCTGAACCGTGGCGCAATTGTTACGGATAGCCACATGAAAACCAATGTGCCCGGCGTTTTTGCTGCCGGTGATGTAAATGGAAAATCCATGCTTGCACATACGGCTTATCGCGAAGCTGAAGTTGCGATCAATACCATTCTTGGCAAACGTGACATTATGCGGTATGATGCGATTCCGGCTGTAATATATACAAATCCCGAGGTTGGTAGTGTAGGCGAAACCGAAAAAACTGCCAAGGATAAGGGCTATGATTTCGAAGTTGTAAAGCTGCCTATGGCTTACAGTGGACGTTACGTTGCTGAAAACGAAGGCGGCAATGGCATTATTAAGCTGATTGTGGATAAGAAGTATCGCCGCGTTATCGGTTGCCACGTGCTTTCGAACTATGCTTCCGAGTTTATTGTAGCTGCCGTTATGATGATTGAATCGCAATTTAAAATTGACGATATAAAAGAGTTTGTGTTCCCGCATCCCACTGTTTGTGAAATCATGCGAGAAGCGATATTCCAAGTAAAGTGTTAAGGAGGAAGTTAAAATGACAAAGTCTCTGTTCATGGATCCGAACGAGCTGCGTAAGCCGGGTAAAGTAACCTTTACGGACATCCCGGTAAATCAGTACAACAAAACAATTGAAGAAGAAAAGGAGAACTTCTCTAAAGAGGATTTCCTGCGGATTTATCGCGATATGCGCATCATCCGCGAATTTGAAACCATGTTGTACCTTGTTAAAACGACAGGTGCATACAATGAAATTGCTTACAACAACCCCGGTCCTGCTCATCTCTCTATGGGGCAGGAAGCATCCGCTGTTGGACAGGCTTATCTTTTGAACAAAGAGGATTGTATCTTCGGTTCTCATAGAAGTCATGGCGAAATCCTGGCTAAAGGCCTTTCCGCAATCTACAAGCTGGATGACAAAGAACTGATGGACGATATGACCAGCTTCTTTGACGGTCGTACCTATCGCGTAATTGAAGGCAAACAGAATAATAAGGGTGACGTAAAGGAAACCGCGATGGATTTCCTTCTCTACGGTGCACTTTCTGAAATCTTTGCAAGAGAAACCGGCTTTAACAAAGGGCTCGGCGGCTCCATGCATGCCTTCTTCACCCCCTTCGGTATTTTCCCGAACAACGCTATTGTTGGTGGTTCTGCTACCATTGCCATGGGTGGCGCGCTATACAAACGTGTAAACAAAAAGGACGGCATTGTTGTCTCTAACGTCGGTGATGCATCTCTTGGTTGCGGACCTGTTTGGGAAGCTCTTAACATGGGCTCTATGGATCAGATCCGTCAGCTGTGGGAAGAAGGCTACAATAATGGTTTACCCATTATCTTTAACTTCTTCAATAACCTTTATGGTATGGGCGGTCAGACCGTTGGCGAAACAATGGCATACAATGTACTTGCAAGAGTCGGTGCCGGCGTAAATCCGGAACAGATGCATGCAGAACGCGTAGATGGTTACAATCCGCTTGCTGTTATTGATGCTATGCGTCGCAAGATTGCCATCATTAAGGAAGGCCGCGGTCCTGTTCTTATGGATACGCTTACCTATCGTATGGCCGGTCACTCCCCCTCTGACTCTGATAGTTACAGAACCAAAGAGGAGAAGGAAGCTTGGGCAGCACATGACGTTTTGGAAGCATACAAGAAAAAGCTTACTGAAGCCAAGGTTTGCAAGGCAGACGATTTTGCTGCTATGGATGAAGAAATCATTGCCCGTATGACCAAGATCTACAAGCTGGCAATTGATGAAGAGGTTTCCCCGCGCATGAACCTCCACACCAATCCCGAAAAACTCGAAGGCATCATGTTCTCCAATCAGAAAATTGAGAAGATGGATGACAGAGAGCCGGATGTTCTGCAACCTATGGAAGAAAATTCCCGTGTGCAGCAGATCGCGCGTCGCAAGCGTTTTGCTTTCGACGAAAAGGGCAAGCCCTACACAAAGAACCAGGTTTATCAGCTGCGTGATGGTCTTTTCGAAGCCATTATTGACAGATTCTATAAAGATCCTACCCTCATTGCCTACGGTGAAGATAACCGTGATTGGGGCGGCGCATTCGCCGTATATCGCGGCTTAACAGAAGCGCTTCCCTATCATCGCTTCTTTAATGCACCGATTTCCGAAGCTGCTATCGTTGGCAGTGCTGTTGGTTATGCTATGAGTGGCGGTCGTGTTATTGCAGAACTTATGTACTGTGACTTCTTAGGCCGTGCCGGCGATGAAGTTCTTAACCAGCTTGCAAAATGGCAGTCCATGAGTGCCGGTATCCTGAAAATGCCTGTTGTGCTACGTGTTTCTGTTGGTTCTAAGTATGGCGCACAGCATTCTCAGGACTGGACAAGTATCGTAGCGCACATCCCCGGCCTGAAGGTTGTATTCCCGGCTACACCGTATGATGCCAAAGGTCTTATGGCTAGTGCATTGTCCGGTACAGATCCGGTAGTGTTCTTCGAGAGCCAGAGAATTTACGATATTGGCGAACAGTTCCACGAAGGCGGCGTGCCGGAAGAATACTACGAAATTCCGATTGGTGAGCCGGATGTAAAGCGTGTAGGCAGTGACATTACCATTCTTTCTATTGGTGCGACGCTTTATCGTGCACTGGATGCAGCGAAGGAGCTGGAAGAAAAGTACGGCATGAGCGCTGAAGTTATTGACGCACGTACTATCGTTCCCTTCAACTATGAAAAGGTTCTGGAATCCGTTAAAAAGACCGGTCGCATTCTCTTAACCAGTGATGCTTGCGAGCGCGGTTCTCACTTAAAAGACATTGCGCAGACAATCAGCGAACTTGCATTTGATTACCTTGATGCACCGCCTGTTGTTGTTGGCGCAAGAAACTGGATTACACCTTCCCACGAACTCGAAGATGCTTTCTTCCCGCAGCCCAGCTGGATTATTGATGCGATTCACGAGAAAATTCTGCCGTTACCCGGCTATGTAGCCAAAGAAAACTTTACAGAAGGCGAGCAGATCCGCAGAAACAAATTAGGTGTTTAATCTAATTGAAATAATAAAGCAGAACGCCCTAAAAACCAAGGTTTTTAGGGCGTTCTGCTTATTTTGTATTCTGCTTCGGTTTTGTAAGCGTAAAGCTATCTGCAATCATGTTTTGAATATCCATAGTAGGCACTGTGCCATCCAGTATAATTGAATTCCAATGCGTTTTATTCATATGATATGCCGGTACAACCGCGCGATACGTGCTTCGCCACATGTAGGTGATTGCCGGGTCACATTTCACATTTATCCAAATATGCCCCTCCCTTTCATAAATTGCAGCAAACATCTTTTTATTCTGCTTATGGCGCATAATTGTCCAATTCCAATCATCAAACGGATAGTCTTCATACACTGCCTCAAAGCCCATGCAAAATGCAACAACTTCTTCTCGATTTTGCATGCATCTTCCTCCTTTAGACCCTGTTTCTATTGTATACGCCTAAATCTTGGTATCTTTTCGCCGCCATTCTCCACTTCCTCTTCCCACATGGAAAGCGGTCTAACCCAAACTTCTTTCTTTCCATACAGCGCCTGATAGACAACCATTTTTTCCATGGTTTCAGAATGAGTCGCAATATATAAAAGTGCATATTGATTGCCTTTGTAGTGTTGATATATCCCTGGTGTAGTCAACGTATTCATTCCTTTTCAATCATTTACCAACCGTATAACACGCGATGCATATAGTTGCAAGATTCTTATAGCTCTATCGTTTTCACTTCCGGTTCATCCTGAAACATCATAATCAAGTCAGTCGGCAAAAAGACGGAAGGCAACTTTATCAACATTTCTATTGCTATCAGCTCCTCTTTATCCCGTCTTTCAATTTTGAGATTCACAACTTCAATTCCATGTTTTTCCAAGATGTCACGAATACGCAAAATTGTGTCTTTGTCATTCTTCATGACAATCCGCATTTGCTCTGTGGAAGGAATATGTAAAAAATGTAAATTCTTATGCATAACGATTTGCACAAAAAGAACAACCACTGTGCCGGCAATGCCGACAAAATACATCCCGGCTCCGATTGCCATACCTATCCCTGCTGTTGCCCAAATGCCTGCCGCTGTTGTTAAACCGTTAATTGTATTTTTACGGACAAATATCATGCCTGCGCCTAAAAAACCTACACCGGACACAATTGTAGATGCTACACGGGATGGGTCAACAGAAATTAAGCCTTCACGCAGAATATCAGAAAACCCGTATTTTGAAATCACCATAAGCATGGAAGAGGCCAACGCTACAATAAAATGCGTACGAATACCTGCTTCCTTTAATCTACTTTTTCTTTCGTAGCCAACAATTGCACCGCAAATTCCTGCAAGCAAAAGTCTAATGAATAACTCGAACTGCAGACCAACGTCAATAACATGTATTTCCATAATAACACCACCTCGTTTTTTGTATTATACAATAACTCATATTCTCTGTCAATGTGTTTTATGTAAAATAAAATAAAACCCAAGATAAGTTTTTCATGTACTTTATCTAATCAAATACAAAAAACAATTGTTTAGGAAATCATGCAGAATTGGTAAGTTTATATTAGCGAGCTTTCTTTTCAATTAAATCATGGAGCCGGAATATCGCTATTGGGGTTGACGAGTGTTTCGATATAGATTGCTCTTGTATTCTCTTGAATTGTGGCTTCCACCTCGCTTTTATCGTGAATATTTACAAAAGTTGTCGTAATGTTAAAACCAGGAAGTGTATGGGCAAGCAAATTATAGCTTCCTCCGTAAATGGTTTTCTGCGCGACAATGTGACCTGCGTTTTGTGCAAGCGCCTGCAAAGTATATGTAATCGCAGCCGCACCTGATGCCAAACAGAGCGCTGCAACGCCTCCCTCAAGTGACGCAATCCGTTTTTCAAGAACCTCCTGTGTCGTATTGGTAAGAAAATTTAAAACCTATGTTGTGGTATAAAAAAGGAACTGTAAAAAATCTCTGTTTTTTTCAGTCCCTTTTGAATTCTGCCTATAAATTTCCATTTTCTTCTTGCCAGTTGAGGCAATCCAGAATGGTTTCCAATGTGTTATACTTTGGCACAAAGCCCAACATACGCTTAGCTTTTTCCATGCTGCATTGTGAGGAAAACAGAAGATGCCTGCTTGTGTTGATATAATCGTACTCACTTAATACTTGCTTCAGTTTTTCCATACGAACATATTCCATTTTCGGTACATGTCCAAAATGGCGATACAGCATCTCTGCCATGCCGGAAAGCGTAACCGCGCGTTCTGTCGTTGCATGGAAGGTTTCACCGTTTGCCTTATCAGGGTTTTCTATTGCCACTGCAATAAGATCTGCAATATCGGCAGAATGGACATGGTGAAGTGTATGATTGCCATCATCCGGAATCATGATGGGTTTCCCCTCTCGGATATCGCGATACACTTGCATATTTACATTGCCCTGCGGATTAATTGGCACCCAGCCACGGCCGCTGATATGGCCGGGGAAAATCACTGTGCTTTTTATTTTTCCCTCTGCGGCCAAGCTGTGCAGATATCTCTCAATGATTGCTTTATTTGCGCCATAGCCGTCATCCGTGTTCCGGGGATGGTCCTCTGTCACCGGGACAAAAAGTTTCACCCCATATACCCACACAGTACCGAGTTGAATCACGTGCATATTCTTTGCAAGATCAGGCTTCTCCAAAATGGGGTTCAGTGTATGTTGCATTTCTTCTTTTGTATATGAAATCAAATCGCAAAGCACTTGTGGCGCAAGCTCTGCTGCAAGTGCGCTGACCGCTGCAGCCCCCTCTGCCGTGCGGCGTTCCATATAGTGCCATATCACTTTTCCCCATGCAGGATCTTCCGCCGTGTAGGGCGCACGATTCCCTCTTGCGACAGCGTGTACTTCATATCCCATTTCAATGAGTTTTGGTACAAGATATGATCCGGCGTGACCGCTTGCACCCACAACAAATGCTCTTTTCATAATGATTGCCTCCGTGGTATTTTGATTTATTATATGACAATATACTGTTTTTGTCAAGGATGAATCAATTTTATCCATCCAAACCTATGTAGGTTTACAATAGATGTGTTACATTCCGATATATTTTCATACGAGTAAACTCATAAGAAAATATGTCGGCTAAAAAAAGAATACGGAAACTTGCCAAAATGTGTTATAGTTAAGTTACCACACAAAACTACACAAAG
>JAQXGO010000111.1 GCA_029006755.1 Clostridia bacterium
TGAAATCAAATTTGCTGAGGATAAGCCTATATTTGATGCGATCTACTGGGGTGCAAAGAATAGCCTTTACGCGATACGGGACACAAGGCAGCTGAAAGTGGAAGCGGAGAACAAGCCGGAAATCATGGAGAATAGGATTCCAAAGGCTGTGTCTGCAAAGCCGGCAGTGCGAGTGCCTCTTTATGCGGAAAATCCTTGTCCTATCAAAGAAGTTGCGCAAACACCTTTGGTTGAGAATAAACCGAGTATCGCAAAACAAACTGCATCGATTCCGCTGACAGAAGAAAAAACATGGACAAAAAAGCCAGTCTGCGAGGAAAGCCAGACAGAAAAGGCAGTTTATAGTGTTGCAACCGCACCGGAGCCAATCCAACCTTTCATCCCGATGCCGCAGGCATTTGATCATAAGATTGCAACAAGCACTGCGCCAAAAAAGGAAACGCAGACCGCTGTAACAGAGGAAGAAAACGTCCGGGTGGTCGGCCAGGCGTTTGGTACCTATATTATTGCACAGCAAGGCGACAGACTTCTAATGATTGACCAGCATGCAGCGCATGAGCGCCTTATCTATAACCGTATGATGAAAGAGCTGGAGGAAAAGCGTATAGACAGCCAAATGCTTTTATTGCCGGTTACGGTACGGCTTTCCGGTACGGAAATGGCACTCTTTCATGAAAAAGAAGAAGTCTTTCGGGAAATTGGATTTGACGCGGAAGAATTTGGCTCCAATCTTGTGAAAATCAGTATGGTTCCGACACCGCTTACGGATTGCAATATTGAGGCCGCATTTGTCGAAATTTTAGATAGAATTGCAGCATCCAAGAAGGATTTGCGAACATCAGCACAATCCTATGCCTTATATGGCGTGGCTTGTAAGGCAGCACTAAAGGCAGGCAAGACTCTATCGGTCAAGGAACAGGAAACCTTGGTATTGCAAGCACTGGCTTTAGAGGGCATTGCAACCTGTCCGCACGGCAGACCTATTATTCTTTCATTAACCCAAAAGCAGATTGAAAAGCAGTTTAAAAGAATCGTTTAGTATAGAACATAAAAAGGACCATAGCAGAAAGATGTTTGAATTTCTTTTTGCTATGGTCTTTTCATTTATGATAGTTTTTTAAGCTTAGCATAGGTGGCCAAAAGCGTCTTTTTCCCCTCTGTCAGGAAGTTGATTTCAAGCTTTGTGTCGTTCCCGACCGGTGTTGCAGAAAGAATGGTTCCCTCACCAAACTTACGATGGGAGACTCGATCTCCGGCGACAAGCGTGCAGGCCTCAGAAGACGGAGCATGTGCAGAAGAAGAAATGGTGGTCCCAAAAGAGGGTGCATGGGTATGCCGAACCGGGATTTCCAAAGGTTTTGGAACTGCTTCGGAGGCTTCTGCATTGTATAGGGATTCCGGAATATCCAGCATAAAGCGGGAAACACGATTCCGTGTGGTTGCCCCCATTAGTGTACGACATTCCGCATGCGTCAGATAAAGATGCGCTTTTGCACGGGTAAGTGCTACATAGCAAAGCCGCCGTTCCTCCTCAATTTCGTCCCTTTCGTATGCGGCACGGAAGGAGGGAAAGACACCTTCTTCAAAACCGGAAAGAATAACAACCGGAAACTCAAGACCTTTTGCAGTATGAATAGTCATTAAAGTTACAGCATCCAAATCCTCATCATAATCATCAACATCGGAAATGAGTGCCAGATTATCGAGAAAATCGGACAAGGAGGAAACCTCAGTATCCTTCTCATATTTCATACCAACGGAAATAAATTCCTGTAGATTTTCAATCCGAGCGGCATCCTCCGGATTGTTCGGATTAAACTGTGCCGCATAGCCACTTTTTTCATAAATCATACGGATTAACGCTGACATGGAAAGGTCAGGCAAGGCATCTCGGATTTCCAGGATCATTTGCGAGAAGGCGTGCATTTTCACCCAAGAAGAACCGATGTCTTTTTGATATGCATCATCACAGATAACAGCAAAAAGACTTTTATTTGCCAGTTCAGCTGCGGCAACTGCCTTAGACAGGGAGGTTGCACCAATGCCGCGCTTGGGCTCGTTGATGATACGCATGAGACTCATATTATCGTCGGGATTATGAATGGTGCGAAGAAAGGCGATACTGTCCTTGATTTCCTTAGCATCATAGAAACGATGTCCCTTGATAATGCGATAGGGTATAGCGTTTAAAAGAAGCTGTTCTTCAATCGGACGGGATTGCACGTTCATACGATACAATATAGCCATATCCGCATAGGGAATATTATCTCTTTTGTGCAGCCGCAAGAGTTCCGCGGCAATGTAAGCGGCCTCATCATATTCCGAACCGGCGCGGTATTTGATAATTTTACTGCCCTCTCCGTTATCGGTCCAAAGACGTTTGCCAAGGCGTTCTGAATTATGGGAAATGACCGCATTGGCCGCATCCAAAATAGTCTGCGTACTGCGGTAATTCTGTTCGAGCCGAATCACCTTTGCATCCGGAAAGGTGCGTTCAAACTGCAAAATATTTTGAATATCCGCACCACGAAACTTGTAAATGCTCTGGTCCTCATCCCCAACGACGCATAGATTTCGATGTTTTTCCGCTAAAAGGCTGACAAGGCGGTACTGTACGCCGTTCGTATCCTGGTATTCATCCACATGGATGTACTGAAATCTATTGCGATAATAGGCAAGCACATCCGGGCACTCTTCAAAAAGACGAACAGTAAGCAACAATAAATCGTCAAAGTCAACCGCACCATATTGGCGAAGCTGCTTTTGATAGCGAATATAAACATTAGCGAAGCCTTCCATGCGATAATTGCCTTTATAGGAAGCGGCATATTCTTCCGGAGAGAGCATGGCGTTTTTGGCATTGCTGATTTGTTGGAGACATGCAGAAACCGTATAGGTTTTCTCATCTAAATGCAATGCTTTTACAGCCTCCCGGACAACAGCCTTCTGTTCGGCTGTATCATAAATAGTGAAATCTTTTGGATATCCTATTTTTTCAATATCACGCCGTAAAATCCGAACACAGGCGGAATGGAAGGTTCTGGCCCAGATATAGGCAGCCTCCTCACCAACAAGCGTTATAAGCCTATTCTTCATTTCCGCGGCAGCTTTATTCGTAAATGTAATCGCCAATATGTTTTCCGGCGGCACATGCTTTTCGGCAATAAGGTACGCAATGCGGTAGGTTAAAACCCTTGTTTTACCGCTGCCTGCACCAGCCAAAACCAAAAGCGGCCCTTCAGTTGTTGTAACCGCCTCTTGTTGCACCGTATTCAATTTTGTCAAAAGTTCGTACATAATTTTCCTCTAAATGGTTATAAACAAAACGAACCGTCGAAAAAAGCCGGCAGGTTCGTTTTGTTTATTGATATCATGTGAATGCTGTCTATGCGTTCTTTCTCTGAATGGTTTCCAGTGCCTTAGATGCAATATTCTCTGCAGTCAGGCCGTACATCTTAAGCAGGGGAGCAGGCTTGCCGCTCTTGCCGAACTTATCCATGATACCCACACGAGTCATCGGTACAGGCATGTTCTCGCAAAGTACCTCAGCCACAGCGCTACCAAGACCGCCATAAATTGTGTGCTCTTCCGCCGTAACAACTGCACCGGTTTTCGCGGCACTGCGGACTAAAAGCTCTGTATCAATCGGCTTAATGGTATGAATGTTAATTACCTCAGCAGAAACGCCCTGCGCAGCTAAAAGCTTTCCGGCTTCGATGGCTTCCTGCAGCATAAGACCGGTTGCAACAATGGTTACGTCTGTACCGGAAGAAAGAACAACACCCTTACCAAGTTCAAACTTGTAGGAAGAGTCAAAAATCTGAGGAACAGAAAGACGACCAAAACGCAGGTAGAAGGGACCGTCATTATCCAGTGCAGCCTTTACAGCGGCACGAGATTCGGTTGCATCAGCCGGGCTAATGATGGTCATACCGGGCAATGTACGCATAAGACCGATATCTTCGATGGACTGATGGGTTGGGCCATCTTCCCCAACGGAAATACCAGCATGGGTTGCACCAATTTTTACATTCAAATGCGGATACGCAATAGAGTTGCGGATCTGTTCAAAGGCTCTGCCGGAAGCGAATACAGCAAAGGAGCTTGCAAAAACCGTTTTGCCGGTTGTGGCAATACCTGCTGCAGTTGTCATCATGTTTGCTTCAGCAATACCCATATTGATAAAACGATCGGGATACACCTTTTTAAAGGTATCTGTTTTGGTGGACTTGGAAAGGTCGGCATCCAAAACCACAAAATCATATTGTGCGCCGAATTCGGCCAGCGCCTCGCCGTAGGCTTCTCTGGTTGCTTTTTTCTCACTCATTGCAATTTCCCTCCAATTCCTTCATCGCTGCAGCGTATTCCTCGTCATTCGGTGCTTTGCCATGCCAGCCGGCTTGATTTTCCATAAAGGAAACGCCTTTGCCCTTTGTGCTCTTGGCAACAACAACCGTAGGCTGACCTTTTGTGCTCTTAGCAGCTGCAATAGCAGCTTCAAGAGAATCAAAATCATGAGCGTCCGCATAAACGACGTTCCAACCGAAGGCGGCAAATTTTGCGTCAATCGGTGTAGGATTCATAACCTTTGTAATATCACCATCGATCTGCAGACCATTATAGTCTACAAAAGCGGTCAAGTTATCCAGCTTGTAATGCGCTGCGAACATAGCAGCCTCCCAAACCTGGCCTTCTTCTAATTCCCCGTCACCTAAAACAGCGTATACACGATACTCTTTCTTGTCCAGTTTGCCAGCCAGTGCCATGCCGTTTGCAGCACAGATGCCCTGGCCTAAAGAACCACTTGACATATCGACACCGGGTATGCCTTTGTAATCCGGGTGACCTTCTAAGTAGCTGTCGATGCTGCGGAAACCTTTGAGGTCTGCAACAGGGAAGTATCCACGTTCTGCTAATACACCATACAGTGCAGGAGCGCAGTGACCCTTAGAAAGAACGAAGCGATCACGATCAGGATTCTTCGGGTTTTTGGGATCAATGTTCATTACATCAAAATAGAGGTAAGACAGGATATCGGCAATACCAAGGGAACCACCGGGATGACCGGCACCGGCACTGTGTACCTCCGTTAGGATGTGCTGACGAATATGGTTCGCTTTTTGCGCCAGCATTTCTTTTTTTGCTTTTTCCAATATAAACGCATCCTTTCATGCTTTTTTCAGAAATAATTAGGCGGCAAAAGCTGCCTATTATTCCATTTGCAACAAAATTATTTAGTGCATTACCGCAAGCAGCAAAAATTTGCTATGATGCCTGCGGATACAAAAAATCAAATATTTTGCCCATAATGAACGAAAGCCGTTCTTTTCTTTCTTCCATGTACAAAAACCCAACAAGGGCTTCAAGCCCGGTGGCATGCCGATAATGCAATACCGCCGCGTGCTTTGGAACGGTAGCGGATTTGGCATTCCGTCCCCACTTAAAAATATGCAGTTCTTCTTCTGTTAACAGCGGCATGATGGCTTGCGCGGCACGATATTGCGCTTCTGCACAAACAAGATTTGAGGAGGTTTTATGCAAGACCCCTACCGGTGCAGCAGAAAGCTCTGCTAAGCGGCGACGGATATAAAGCGCATACACCGCATCGCCGATATACGCGATTGTTAATGGGTTTGTTATGCTCTGTGCCATTTCACACCTTCTCGCGTGTCCTCTAAGATAATGCCCATTTCTTTTAGCTGATCACGGATTTCGTCAGCACGAGCAAAGTTCTTTTCTCGTCTTGCCGCTTGTCTTGCAGCAATCAGTGCATCAATTTCTGCATCGGCTTCCTCCTCATGCGAGGCGGTGAGAATGCCAAGTACACCGGCAAGCTCCATATAGGTTTCATAGATACTGCCGGCAGAAGCAGTTTCGCCGGCATCCAAAAGGACGTTGATAGCGCGCGCCATCTCGAAAAGGGCGGAGATAGCATCTGCTGTATTAAAATCATCCTCCAAGGCATCCATAAACTTCTGTTTCTTTTCAAGGATTACGGCAGGCAGTTCACCCATCGCTTTTTCGGTTTCTGCCAAACGGTCGCGCACCGCGTAAAGACGGGTCAGACCTGTTTGTGCCGCCTGCAGTAGGGCATCGCTAAAGTTGATAGGACTGCGATAATGCGCAGACAGCATAAAGAAACGAATGACCTCCGGTGCATATTTCTCGGTAATATCGCGCACCGTAAAGAAGTTGCCTTTCGATTTAGACATTTTTACGTTATCAATATTTATATAGCCATTATGCAGCCAATAACGGGCGAAAGGTGCACCGTCATGCGCACATTCGCTTTGGGCAATTTCATTCTCATGATGGGGGAAAATCAAGTCTTTGCCGCCGCTATGAATATCCACAGTTTCACCGAGAAACCGGTTTGCCATAGCAGAACACTCAATATGCCAGCCGGGACGACCCATGCCCCAGGGACTTTCCCATGCAATTTCTGTATCCGTTTTCCGCTTTTTCCAAAGTGCAAAGTCAAGCGGATCCTTTTTACGATCATCTATTTCAATGCGTGCGCCGGATTCCAAATCCTCCAAAGGCTGATGACTCAGCTTTCCATATTCTTTAAACTGCTTAGTGGAGAAATATACATCGCCATCCACTGTGTAAGCATAGCCTTTTTCAATCAGCGTACGAACAATGTCAATAATGGCATCAATATTTTCGGTCGCTCTTGGGTGCACAGTAGCCTTTTCGATGCCGAGCTTTTCTGCATCCTCAAAGTAGGCTTGAATATACTTCTCTGCCACTTCCGGAACCGTTGTACCTTCCTCCGCGGCGCGGCTTATAAGCTTATCGTCAACATCCGTAAAGTTCTGCACAAAGGTGACCTGCATCCCTGTATAAGTAAGATAACGCCGAAGTGCGTCAAACACGATAAAGGGACGGGCATTTCCAATGTGAAAATAATTATATACGGTCGGACCGCAGGAATACATTTTAACAACCCCGGGCGTAAGAGGAACAAATTCTTCTTTTTGCCGTGTCATGGTATTATAAAGCTTCATGCGTCTCTTTCCTTTCCTACTAAATTATAAAAGTGGCTGCACGAGATTAATGATTAAACCTCCTGCAATAACAGAAGCAATTTGGCCTGCAACATTTGCGCTGGCAGCATGCATCAGAAGGAAGTTCTGCGGATCTTCTTTAATGCCCATTTTATGGATAACACGAGAAGACATGGGGAAGGCGGAAATACCTGCCGCCCCAATCATTGGGTTTATTTTATGTTTAGAGAACAGATTTAAGAACTTGGCAAACATGACACCGCCAATGGTATCAAAAATGAAGGCGACAAGGCCAAGCAGCAGAATTAAAAGCGTTTGCATATTGAGAAAAGCTTCTGCCTGCAATTTGGTGGCAACCGTGATGCCGAGGAGAATTGTAATCAGATTTGCCAGCTCCTTCTGCGCAGTTTCAGACAAAAGATTTAAAACACCACATTCGCGAATCAAGTTACCAAACATTAAAAACCCAACCAGTGCAACCGATTTTGGCGCAAAAAGCCCTGCGATAGCGGTAATCACAATCGGGAACAGAATTTTTGCAGTTTTGGATACAGGATAGGTGTTTTTAACATCCATACGGATTAAGCGTTCCTTTTTTGTGGTAATCGCCCGAATGACAATAGGCTGAATAATTGGTACTAATGCCATATAGGAGTAAGCGGCAACGATAATTGCGCCGGTATAATTGGAATTAAAGAAGTTTGCAACAAAGATGGAGGTCGGCCCGTCTGCAGCACCGATGATTCCGATGGATGCTGCATCCTTGAGCTCAAACCCAAAGAGAGCAGCCATTGCGAAGGTAAAGAAAATACCAAACTGTGCAGCCGCACCAAACAAAAGCATTTTGGGATTGGACAGTAAGGGCGAAAAGTCGATCATCGCACCAATGCCAATAAAGAGAAGAAGGGGAAACAGTTCATTTGCAATTCCCGCGCTAAAAAGGACATCTAAAACGCCTACCTCCGCACCTTGGGTAATTGCCCCGGAAAGCGGAAGATTTACAAGAATCGCACCAAAGCCAAGCGGCAAAAGAAGCGTAGGCTCCATATCCTTTTTAATTGCAAGGTAAATGAGTGTGCCGCCAATGACCCACATAATGACCATAGCCGGAGTTAAATTTAAAATATTTTCGTAAATTGCCGACATTCTTTCATCCCTTTCTTTTGCGGCATGCCACAAAAATCCATTCAACTTTATTGCACAATATTTTATCATATTCAAAAATAAAAGTCAAGATATTTCATATAACAATGATAAAAAAGGATTTTGTGGAAACAATGAAAAGGGGGGTTGATCATGAAATATATATGGATTTTAGCCTTGCTTGTACTTCTCTGCGGCTGCCAGGGACAAAGGCAGGCACAACGGCAAGAGGCATCGACGACGATACCGACAGAAACGGCAACACCTACCGCAGTGCCGCCTTCACCAATTGGCATGTTTGTAACGGACATACTGGATACGGACGAGGAGCGGGTAAATAACTTAAAGCTTTGCGCCGGTGTTTTGGATGGTGTACAGGTGGAACCCGGTGCGGAATTTTCATTTAACGGCACGGTCGGCCAACGTACAGCAGAAAAGGGATATGAGAAAGCCAGAATCTTAGTGGAAGGCCATAGGGAGTATGCAATCGGCGGCGGCATCTGCCAAATTTCGAGCACGTTATATAACGCCGCAGCTGAGGCCGGTATGGAAATACTCGAGAGACACAACCATACTAACGAGGTTCATTATGTGGAAATTGGAAAGGATGCAGCTGTAAGCTACGGAGAACAGGATTTTCGATTTCGCAATGTGTTGGAGGTGCCTATTACAATTGGAATTGTTGTGGAAAACACACAAGTAAAGGCCACAATATACAAGAATGTAACAAAAATGTAATATCAATGTGTCGGTGGCGTTTTTTATTATTGACAAACTATGACATTTATTGTATAATATTTTTGAGATGGTTTACCTTAATTAGGAAGGTGAATGTATGTTTCTGCATAGAATATGCAGACAATGGTAAAAAGGGAAGTGTTGTCGTGATTGGTCCAAACGATTTGGCACGCATGAAGGCGAGCCTTGACAACCTTGTCGGACAGGAAATCCAACTCACGCTACGGTGCGGAAAAAAACGCGCGGTAGTGAGAAAGGGAATTATTGAAAACACGTATCCAAGTATTTTTGTGGTCAGGCTTCAAACGCCAACGAATATAAAAGCGGGCGGAAGGCGTATTTCATATAGCTATACAGAAATGCTTACCCATGCAATCGAGATTTTGCCGATTGCAGAGGCAGAATAGACCACGGTTTAGCAAAACCTCGTAGGATGAATAGGAAAACAAGTGGGCCATAGATTCGGTCTGCCGCATGAAAAATGAATTTGTATTGTTATGCTTTCACAAAAAACGCGTGCTTTCATTGAGAAAACACGCGTTTGTCATGCTTCTCCGAGAGCGTCCGCTATCAATATCCCTAAAATTCACCATTTTGCTGATTTAATGCATGGAAGGGGATCCATTTTTTTCATGAAAAACGATAAATCGCTGCCCGATGTAGTTTAGCAGTATAAAGAAGCACATGCCGGCGGCCATGGAAATTTGATCACGCCAGGCGGTATCTAAGCCGGAAAAGGCAATCCTTACAAGTGGTTTAGCTGCGCCATAAGCGATCAGATAGCAGAGCGTAATATGCATGGCAAAATAAAAAACGGTTTTTTTGGCAGACTGCTTATTTTTAAAAGTAAAAGTTTTATTCAGGCAATAACTAAGCACACTGCCTAAAATGTAATTGGCAGCGGAGGAAACCCAGTACCCAAAATGCAGCCAATTATATAATATGAACATGATGGCGGTACCAAAAACTGTATTGACAACACCGACCAAAATAAATTTTAAAAATGATGCGTCACATAACTTCCTGAGCAGCCTTTTCATACGCATACCTCCAAAATATTTACAACAGTTATTCTATCATGGTATCCGTATCATGTCAAGCGACGGCAAAGATAATAAAGTAAGTACGCATTTCTTTATAAAATCTTAACATGTACTACGTATTTTTTATACCCTTTTGAAATCAGTTGTGTGATAATTAAGCTACAAGGAGAGGGGATTCTATGCGGCATATACAAGGAATGAAAACAAAACTTTCATCTTTCCAAATTATTGTTTTTGGTTTTTTGGGGATGATTCTTTGCGGGACAATTTTATTAATGCTGCCCATGGCATCCGGGGCAGGGGTGGCAACCCCTTTGCCGAAAGCACTGTTTACGGCAACCTCAGCTGTCTGTGTGACCGGTCTTGTTCTGGTAGACACAGCAAGCTATTGGTCGCTATTCGGGCAATCGATTATCTTGCTTTTAATCCAAATTGGAGGCATGGGGGTTATTACTGTGGCTGCAGCAATTGCCATGCTTTCCGGACGGAAAATTTCACTGATGCAGCGGAGTACGATTCAAGAAGCGATTGCCGCACCGAAGGTCGGCGGTATTGTGCGGCTGACGGGATTTGTTATCAAAACATCTTTTTGCATTGAGTTTTTGGGCGCTATGTGTATGGCACCAAGCTATGTTAGAGTGAACGGTCTGCGCGGCATATGGATGGCAGTTTTTCACTCTGTTTCCGCATTTTGCAATGCCGGCTTCGATATTGCCGGAAGTGAGAATGCACCATTTTCGTCCCTTACAGCATATGGCAATGACATCGTGGTCAATATTGTCATAATGCTTTTGATTGTCATTGGCGGTATTGGTTTTTTAACATGGGACGATATTCACATGCACGGAATTCACGTGCAGAAATATAGAATGCAAAGCAAGGTAATCCTTGTTGTAACCCTTGTGTTAATTCTTTTTCCGGCTACATATTTCTTTTTCTGCGAATTTAGTGATATGCCGTTGAAAAATCGCTTGCTTTTCTCATTTTTTCAAGCGATTACGCCAAGAACAGCCGGATTTAACACGGCGGATTTAACAGCAATTTCCAGCATAGGGCAAGCAATACTGATTTTTCTGATGCTGATTGGCGGTTCGCCGGGCTCAACGGCAGGCGGTATGAAAACCACAACGGTTGCCGTGCTGTTTTCGAATGCTGTGGCTGTGTTTAAGAGAAAAGAATCTCCCAGCTTTTTTGGGCGAAGCATAGAATGCAGGACGGTCAAAATTGCCGCCACGATTTTAGTTTTATATCTAACCCTATTTTTTATGGGCGGGATTTTCATCAGCGGGATAGAAGGTCTCCCGTTAGGGGCGTGTCTTTTTGAAACGGCCTCCGCTGTTGGAACCGTTGGACTGACGCTTGGCATAACTCCCATCCTTGGGGTGGCATCGCAGGGCATTTTGATTGTTCTTATGTTTTTGGGCAGAGTGGGCGGCCTAACTTTGATTTATGCTGCCGTTTCCGTTTCACCCAAGACTATATCTAAATTACCGCATGAGAAAATAACGGTTGGATAAGGAGAAAAGTATGAAATCAATATTATTAATTGGGGCAGGAAAGTTTGGAAAACATTTAGCGAAGGAACTGAGCCTCCTTGGGCATCAGATTATGGCAGTGGATTGCAAGGAGGAAAACATCAATGATATTCTTCCTTTTACAACCAATGCGCAGATTGGAGATAGCACATCAGAGGAGTTTTTAGCCTCGCTGGGAGTAAGAAACTTTGATCTTTGTATTGTAACTATCGGAGATGATTTTCAGAATTCACTGGAAACGACTTCTTTATTGCACGATTTAGGGGCAAAAAAAGTGCTGGCACGTGCGGTAAGCGACGTCCAGTCCAAGTTTTTATTAAGAAACGGTGCCGATGAAATTTTGTATCCGGAAAAACAGCTTGCAAAATGGGCGGCGATTCGGCATACGTCTGATCATATTTTAGATTATATTGATTTAAATGCAGACTATGCAATTTTTGAGGTACAGATGCCCGATGATTGGGTAGGCAAAACCATTGGGCAAATAGATATTCGCAAAAAATACAATGTGACGGTGATTGCCGTAAAGGAAGAAAATCATATCAATGAAATTGTGTCACCCGAAAAAGTGCTTGAGGCAAACATGACCATGTTAGTGCTGGGTGAGTACAAAGCGCTACAAAAGTGTTTCCATATTTAATATTGGAACAGAAGCTGTTTGGGGGGATGAACGGTGAAGGAGATTCTGTTGGCAGCGGCGGCAATTGCCATGCTGGGGTTTGGCTGTTATATCATGTCCCGCATAGATCGATTTCTGACAGATAATCAGGGACAAAACAAGAAAACTGATTATACTCCCCCTTCTTATGTGCAGATGGACGGCGATTTGCCGGAGGAAGAAATACTGGAGGAGGTCAGACGTTTTTATCGCAGTCATAAAAATACAAAAATTGTATTATATGAGGAAGAAGAAAAGGAATAATACGAAACCGGGTGACTTTTTGCATAGATTATGGTATACTATATATGTGATTTTTGTATAGGAGGTGGCATGGTTGATAAACAGTGTTGCTGAAAGAGACAAATCCATAGTACATATTCTTGTGTGCATTTCCGCTTCTCCATCCAATGAAAAGATTATCAAAGCTGCCGCAAGTATGGCGAAGGCCTATAGCGGCAGCTTTACGGCTATATATGTGCAGACGCCCAAGGCAGAGAAAATGAGGGCGGCAGATAAGGAACGACTAACTGCACATATTCGTTTGGCCGGGAAATTAGGGGCAACCGTGTCTACAATTTATGGAGAGGATATCCCGTATCAAATCGCTGAGTTTTCGCGGGCTTCACGGGTGACGGACATTGTCATCGGCAGAAGCGGCATGATGACAAAGCATGCCTTACGCAAACAAGCACTGACAGAAAAGCTTGTTGCGATTGCGCCGGAACTGAATATGCATATTATTCCGGACATGGACAATGAGAACCGCGCCCATGTCAGAAAAATATCTCTACCTGTACCGGTACTGCCATCGCTTAAAGATATGGGAGCAACGCTTGCGGTACTTGCGGTTACGACCGGCATAAGTTATCTATTTGACCTCCTGGGATTCACAAAATCAAATATTATTACCGTTTACATTCTGAGCGTTTTGCTTACGTCACTGCTTACGAAAAGCTATATATGCAGTATCGTCGCTTCTATTTCCAGTGTGCTGCTCTTTAATTTTTTATTTACAGAGCCGAAACTTACCCTACATGCTTATGATACAGGATACCCGGTTACCTTTGCGGTTATGTTGATTTCGTCTTTGATTACCGGTACACTTGCAAATAAACTAAAGAGCCATGCTAAGCAATCGGCACAGGCTGCCTTTCGGACAAAGGTCCTTTTTGATACGAACCAGCTTCTGCAAAAGGCAGATACAGATGACGACATCTTTAAAATTACCGCAAATCAGATTATGAAATTATTAAACCGGGATGTGATTGTGTATCCGGAAAAAAACGGAGAGCTGAAAAAGGAATATTTGTTCACAGTTTCCGGAGGCTTGAAAAATCAAAGCGTTTTTTTCTCTCATCGGGAAAAAAGGATTGCCAAGTGGGTGTTTGACAATCACAGACGCGCCGGTGCAACAACTGATAAATTCAGTGCTTCAGAAGGGCTGTATCTGTCTATTCGAATGAATCATCGCGTGTTCGGCGTTGTGGGCATTCATATTGGAAATAAACCGTTGGAACCATTTGAAAGCAATGTTCTTCTATCTATATTGGGAGAATGTGCATTGGCGATTGAAAACAGCCGGAATAACGCAGAAAAGGAACAATCTAAGCTTGTAGCGAAAAATGAGCAGCTGCGGGCCAATCTTCTGCGCACGATTTCTCACGATTTAAGGACACCGCTTACAGCGATTTCCGGTAACACGCAAAATTTATTGGCCAATTTAGACACCATAGACAAGGCAGAAGTAAAGCGGATGTTAGGGGATATTGAGGACGATGCGATTTGGTTGATTGATTTGGTGGAGAATTTACTTTCTGTCACGAGAATTGATGATGGGCAGATGAGAATTCATACATCCATGCATCTGGTGGATGAGGTGATTGAGGAGTCGCTCAGGCATATAGACAGAAGAAGTGAAGAACATTGCATAAAGACAATTGTTAAAAATGAATTGCTCCTTGTCAAAATTGATGCCAGGCTGATTTCACAGGTGATTGTCAATATTGTCAACAATGCCATCAAGTATACGCCAAAAGGGTCTACCATCACCATTTCGGCAGAAAAAGAGGATAAAAATGTAAAGATCAGCATTGCGGATAATGGACACGGCATACCTGACGAGCACAAGAACGATGTTTTTAAAATGTTTTATACAGGCAACAATCAAGTTGCGGACAACAGAAGAAGTTTAGGACTTGGATTATCGCTTTGCAAGTCGATTTTACTTGCCCATGGCAGTGAGATAAGCCTGAAGGATAATGCGCCAAGCGGCTGTATCTTTTCATTTCAGTTACCAATTTGTGAGGTGAATTTGAATGCTTAAAACAACCGTGTTAGTTGTAGAAGACGATAAATCTGTCCGAAATCTGGTTCGGACAAGCCTTACCACGCAGAAATATAACTATATTTTAGCAGAAAATGGGAGAGAAGCCATTGCTATGGCTTCCTCCCATAATCCGGATATCATTATATTGGACTTAGGTTTGCCGGACACGGACGGCGTAGATGTAATTAAGAAAATACGTACGTGGTCGGAAGTGCCGATTATTGTACTGAGTGCACGTAGTGAGGACACGGACAAAATTGAGGCACTGGATGCCGGTGCAGATGATTATTTAACCAAGCCGTTTTCGGTAGAGGAACTGTTTGCAAGGCTCCGTGTGATTCAACGCAGGCTGGCAACGTATGGTTCTGTCGGCGGAGAGTCGATTTTTACCAATGGTGCATTGCGCGTAGATTATTCTGCAGGCTGCGCCTATATCGGCGAAACGGAATTACACCTTACCCCGATCGAATATAAATTGCTGTGCCTTTTGTCGCAAAATGTCGGCAAGGTGCTGACCCACACCTTTATTACAAAAAGAATATGGGGCAGCAGCTATGAGAACGAAATTGCCTCCCTGCGGGTATTTATGGCAACGCTGCGGAAAAAGCTGGAGGCAGAGCCGGGGGCACCGCAGTATATTCAAACCCATATTGGAGTCGGTTACAGAATGACAAAAATATAGTCCGTATTATTGCGACTGTAATTTGGCAAGCTGATAGAAATATCCCTGCTTTTGCATAAGCGAATCATAATTGCCCATATCCAAGCATTTCCCATGCTTCATAACGATAATACGGTCTGCATTGCGGATGGTAGATAAGCGGTGCGCCACAATAAAGGTGGTTCTGCCATGAATCAGCTTATCCATGGCTTCCTGCACTTTGTATTCCGAAACATTATCCAGCGCACTGGTGGCTTCATCTAAGAGAATGATTTTCGGATTGCGAATCATTGCACGGGCAATTGCTATGCGCTGCCGCTGACCGCCGGATAATCTGCCGCCGTGTTCACCAATATGGGTGTCAAGTCCTTCGGGCAGGCTATCTACGAATTCACGGAGGTTGGCAAGATCTACAACCTTATTTACTTCTTCGTCTGTGGCATTCGGCATACCATAGGTAATGTTATCGCGCACGCTGCCGGAAAACAGAATATTATTCTGTGATACAACTGCAATATGATGCCGATAGGAAGTCAGGTTAATAGAAGTCAGGTCATGGCCATCTACAGACAGTGTACCTTCTGTGGGAAAGTCAAAGCCGATCAAGAGGTTTAAAGCCGTGGTTTTTCCGGAGCCGGATTCTCCGACCAGGGCAATGCATTCGCCCTTTTCAACGTGCAGGGTAAAGTCCAATAAAACCTTTGTATCCGGTTCGTCAGGGTAAGAGAAGGATACATGTGAAAAGTCAAAGCTGCCATGTACCTCGGAAAGCCGTTTCTTGCCATAATTATTTTCTATATCCGTAGAAGCCAGGATTTCGGATACAGAACTGAGGGACTCAAACCCTTTGGCAATGGTGGGATAGAGGGTTAAAAGACCGCTTACATTGCCAAGAAGAAGGCTAAAGTAGCTTTGAAATAGCGCAATTTCTCCAACGGAGATTTTTTTCATATAAGCAAGAAGGCCGGTAAAGCACAAGCAGGCTAACTGGAAAACCTGGAAGGCAACATAGGAGGAAGAACCAAAAAGCGTTTGAATCGTATCGGTTCGAACAGCTTTTTTCTCTACCTGCTTCAGGTTATGGTTTATCTTTTGTGTTTCCACTCGTTCAAGACCATGTGCCTTTGTAACCGGAATCATTTCAACCATCTCGGCAACATTGGAGGACATGTGTTCCAGTTCCTGGCGAAACTCTGTAACGGTACGGCTGACATTCCCGCGAAATTTACGGATCAGCAAGGCGGCCACCGGAATGGTTAACAGAAAGAATAGCGCGACCAAAGGACTGTGAATAAAGGTGATAACGGCGAAAACCAGCGTATTGATTATGGCTTGGGTCACGTTGGTTATCATGCTCTTTGAAAGTGCTTCAATATTATCCACATCGCGCAGTACCTTGGATTGAATACGGCCGGAAGAAAGCGTTTTGTGCGAAGCGATGGTAAGATGCTGCAGCTTACGTACCAGGGCACTGCGAAGCCGCATTTCCACATCACGCACGGCGCGGCTTGTAAAATATGTTTCACCCTGCTGAGAGGGAATGTTCTGTCCAATCACCACAGCACCAATGAGGAAGTAGATTAAAATGCGCCGCATAGTATGTTCATTCGGAGAGGTTGCGGCATTAATTATGCCGGCTGTAATGAGAGGCAAAACCCATACAGGCATATTTTTGAGTACAAAAAAAACAATTGACAGAATATACCTGTATAAATTGTCTCTAAATAAAAGTATTAAGATTTTTAACGGGTGCTTTTTTGCATCACATCGCAGGAAGATTTCCTCAAAATCATTCTTTGTTTTTTTCATGATTTTCTCCCCTTTACAGATAGAATACAACCGTATCTTCTGAATTTCAAGGGTATTGTAGCATGTCTTTCCTATGATGTCAATACTTTTGCAAAATTTAGTTTAAAATTATTTCAATGACTCAATATCGGGCTTCCAGCCATATACCGACAAATCGACAATGCCGTCCTTTACGACAATTCCCTCCTGCTCCAGAAGTTTGATTTGCATATTTTCCCCGCCGAAGGCAAAAGCAGCAGAAACCTTTCCATGGCGGTTGACAACGCGGAAGCAGGGAATCGTGTCCGGATCCGGATTTACATGCAGTGCATACCCAACCACTCGTGACCAACGCGGATTGCCGGCCAAAAGGGCAATCTGCCCATAGGTGGCAACGTGGCCGGGCGGAATTTGACGTACTATTTGATAGATTCGTTCAAAAACATGCATGGATTAATCCTCTCCTTCCCAAAATATCCGAAAAGCGGTGGGCAATGGGAGTGTGCGGTTTGTCGTGCTTGTCCAGCAAAAATCAGCAGACTTTTGTTTGCAGGGTATGAAATAGCAGGTCATATGCCATTCTACATGGGTAAAGATGTGCGTGCGAGAAAGAACACGAAGCGGAGCATCCGGTGCGAGCCCCCATGCCTCTGCCTTTTTTACAGCGTCAGCAGCAGAAAGCTTGCCGGGTACATTCGGCAATTCCCAAAGGCCGGCTAAAAGACCGGAGGCGGCACGTTTGCGTACAGCCGTATCGCCATCAGCCGTCAGGAAGAATACAGTTAATTCTTCTGTGCGACGCGCACGCTTTTGCAGCTTCACCGGCAATTTTTCAACTATGTTTTTGGCATACGCTGTACAGATGGTGGATAGCGGGCACTGTATGCAGTGCGGCGAACGCGGTATGCATATCACAGCACCCAGTTCCATCAACGCCTGCGTTAAATCGCCACAATGCCCTTTCTGATAACACACTGCATAGTCGCGCTGAATATCTTTTTTTACCGCCGGAAGCTGCACGGGCCTTTCGTCTGCCATGATACGGGCATGCACACGAAGGACATTGCCGTCTACCGCCGGTGTGGGCTGTTCAAAGCATATGGAAGAAATTGCGCCGGCTGTGTATTCACCGATCCCCGGGAGGGACAAAATATCTTTATATTTAATAGGAAAGATTCCGCCGAAATCCCGAACGATCATCCCGGCGGCTTTATGTAAATTGCGGGCACGGCTGTAATAGCCTAACCCCTCCCATACTTTTAATACCTCTTCTATGTTGGCGTTGGCAAGAGCCTCTATGGAAGGAAACGCCGTTGTGAAACGAAGAAAATAATCGCGGACTGCTTCTACACGCGTCTGCTGCAACATAATTTCAGACAGCCATACAAAATAAGGATCCTTCGTTTTACGCCACGGAAGATCGCGCTTGGCAACGGCATACCAGGGGAGAAGAAGTGCGGGCAGTTTTTGAAGAATTTGGTTCATAGACATAGCATTACACTTTCAACATAAAATTATTCATTTATTATTATACGAAACAATGAAAGGAATGTCAATAGGAGAGAAGCAAGGGGCGGATTGGAATTTTTTCCATTTTCATAAAATAAAAAATTTTGCATTTTATTGTAATTTTCCCTTGACAAGCCATCTTTAATATGGTAAAATACTAATCTGCATTATGAGAATGGAATATTATGCAATATTTATAACAAAAAAAGGTATTGTGGCGAAGCTGCAGTCCGGGTTTTGTATGCAAAGATGTTTTCTTGCATGATTGTAATTTTGATATGAGGTGAGGTTTTATGGTACATCCTGTGCAACTCGGCAAAAACACAAGAATGAGCTATTCAAAAATCAATGAAGTGCTGGAAATGCCCAATCTGATCGAGGTGCAAAAGAATTCTTACGATTGGTTCATAAAAGAGGGGATTCGAGAGGTTTTTCACGACGTTTCGCCTATCACCGACTATACTGGAAACCTCGTCTTAGAGTTTGTGGACTATGCGCTTGACGAAAAGCCGAAGTACACCATTGATGAGTGTAAAGAACGCGATACGAATTATGCAACATCTTTGCGCGTGAAGGTGCGTCTGCGTAACCTGGAAACAGGTGAAATCAAGGAACAGGAAATCTTTATGGGCGATTTTCCGCTGATGACCGCACAAGGCACCTTTATCATTAACGGGGCTGAACGTGTTATCGTTAGCCAGCTTGTTCGTTCTCCCGGCATCTATTACGAAGAGGGCTTCGATAAGATTGGGAAGAAGCTTCTGACATCTACGGTTATTCCGAACCGCGGTGCTTGGCTTGAGTACGAAACAGACTCAAACGATGTATTCTGGGTTCGCGTGGATCGGACAAGAAAGCTGCCGGTTACGGTTCTTCTTCGATCTCTCGGCCTTGTGACGGATAAAGATATTACAGACCTTTTTGGTGAGGACGAGCATTTGCTGACAACGATTGAAAAGGATGCGGCAAAGACAGAAGAAGAAGCTTTATTTGAAATTTATCGTCGCCTACGTCCCGGTGAGCCGCCTACAGTTGAAAGTTCCCGTTCACTCCTGCAAATGCTTTTCTTTGACCCGAAACGCTATGATTTAGCCAAAGTTGGCCGCTATAAGTTTAATAAAAAGCTGGGAATGGCTGCAAGAATTGTTGGTCAGATTGCCGCTGAAGATATTGTCGATGAGCGCACCGGCGAAGTGATTGTTGCAGCCGGAGAAGTGATTAAACGTGCAGCTGCAGAGGAATCAGAGCGTGCCGGTGTAAACGTTGTATATGTATCAATCGAAGATAAAAATACCGGGGCAACCAAAAAGATTAAAGTGTTCTCCAATAACATGGTGACGCTGCGTGAGTTTGTGGACTTTGACACAGAGGATCTGAACATCCGCAGTAAAGTTCGTCGTTCTGTCTTGGAAGAAATTCTGGAGGAAAATAAGGAAGAAGCGGACATTAAAGCCGCGATTCTGCGCAGACTGGATGAGCTTTGTCCGAAGCATATTACAGTGGATGATATTTTTGCAAGCATTAATTATTGCCTGAATCTGTTTGACGGATTAGGCAATGTCGATGATATTGACCACTTGGGCAACCGCCGCCTGCGCGGTGTTGGTGAGCTTTTGCAGAACCAATTCCGCATGGGTCTTGCTCGCATGGAACGCGGCGTTCGTGAAAGAATGAGTATTCAGGATTTGGATATTGTTACGCCGCAGTCGCTGATCAATATTCGTCCTGTGGTTGCGACTATGAAAGAGTTCTTTGGCAGCTCACAGCTTTCACAGTTTATGGATCAGACGAATCCCTTGGGCGAGCTTACCCATAAGCGTAGGCTTTCTGCATTGGGGCCCGGTGGTTTAAGCCGTGAGCGTGCAGGCTTCCAGGTTCGTGACGTACATTATACGCACTATGGCCGTATGTGCCCGATTGAAACGCCTGAAGGTCCGAACATTGGTCTTATCAACTCTTTGAGTACCTATGCACGGGTCAATGAGTATGGCTTCATTGAAGCACCTTACCGTAAGGTGGATAAGAATGACCATCATGTAACCAACGAGATTCATTATATGACAGCAGATGTCGAGGATGAATTTATTGTTGCACAGGCAAACGAACCGATTGACGAAAACGGACACTTCATACACAAAAAAGTTACGGCACGTCACAGAGATGAATTCCTTGAAGTCACACCTGCCGAAGTAGATTATATGGACGTATCACCTAAGCAGGTTGTTTCTGTTGCGACAACGATGATCCCATTCCTTGAAAATGACGATGCGAACCGCGCACTCATGGGATCTAACATGCAGAGACAGGCTGTTCCACTCCTAAAAACCGAGTCCCCGATTGTGGGTACCGGTATGGAGTACAAGGCAGCAAAAGACTCCGGGGTAGTTGCATTGGCACCTTGCGATGGCTTTGTTGAACGCGTTTCTGCGGATAAAATCATTCTGCGGGACAAGGAAGGCGATAAGCATACAATTAAGCTTTCTAAGTTTATGCGTTCCAACCAAGGTACATGCATTAACCAAAAGCCGATTGTAAGCTGTGGCGAAGAAGTGAAGGCCGGTGATATTATTGCGGATGGTCCTTCTACGGATAATGGTGAAATTGCACTGGGCAGAAACGTATTGATTGGCTTTATGACATGGGAAGGCTACAACTACGAAGATGCTATTCTGATTAATGAAAAACTGGTTCGTGACGATGTATTTACCTCCATTCATATTGAGGAATACGAGTCTGAATCCAGAGATACAAAGCTCGGCGCGGAGGATATTACGCGCGAAATTCCGAATGTTGGCGAAGATGCACTGAAGGATCTGGACGAGCGCGGCATTATTCGTGTAGGTGCAGAGGTTAGAGCCGGGGATATTCTGGTTGGTAAGGTTACCCCGAAGGGCGAGACTGAGCTTACGCCGGAAGGAAGACTTTTGCGTGCAATCTTCGGCGAAAAGGCACGCGAGGTGAGAGATACCTCCCTGCGTGTTCCGCATGGTGAAGCCGGTATTATTGTGGATGTTAAGGTATTCACCCGTGAGAATGGCGATGAGATGCCGCCCGGAGTAAACCAGATTGTTCGTTGCTATATTGCACAAAAACGTAAAATTTCCGTTGGTGACAAGATGGCAGGCCGTCATGGCAATAAGGGTGTTATTTCCAGAATTCTGCCGGAAGAAGATATGCCGTTCTTGCCGGACGGCACGCCGCTTGATATTGTTTTGAACCCCTTAGGCGTTCCTTCTCGTATGAATATCGGGCAGGTTTTGGAGGTGCATTTAGGCCTGGCTGCGAAGAAGATGGGCGTTAAAATTGCAACGCCGGTATTTGACGGTGCGACAGAAAAGGACATTATTGAAGCACTTCAAAAAGTAGGCGAGAGAGAAGACGGCAAAACTATTTTGTATGACGGACGTACCGGTGAGCCATTTGACAATCCGGTTACTGTTGGATATATGTACTACTTAAAGCTTTTGCATTTGGTAGATGATAAGATTCACGCGCGTTCCACCGGCCCATACTCATTGGTTACACAGCAGCCTTTGGGCGGTAAGGCACAGTTCGGCGGTCAGCGTTTCGGTGAAATGGAAGTTTGGGCACTTGAAGCGTATGGAGCAGCGTATACCTTGCAGGAAATTCTGACGGTTAAGTCGGATGATGTTGTGGGTCGTGTGAAAACCTATGAAGCTGTTGTTAAGGGCGAGAATGTTCCGAGCCCGGGCATTCCGGAATCCTTTAAGGTTCTATTAAAGGAACTGCAGAGCCTTGGCATGGATGTTAAGGTGCTCGACAAGAATGGAGAAGAGGTATTTCTTGGCGAGTCCGCGGATGAGGATATGGATGATATTCTACCGGAGGATCTCGGCGAGGATATGGAAGCAGAAGCAGGTGCCTTTGAGCGTGCGGGCTTTAGTGAGGTGGATGAGGATTCCCTCTTGTTGGATGCCCTTGGCCTTGACGGTAACGATGAGGATACCGTGGATGATGAGGACGACTTAGACGATTATATTGGCGTTGATTTTGACGGCGATTTTGATGAGGACGACGAAGACGACGAAATATAAGCGAGTTTGGGATATCTGTGCAGCAAGGGTTTGCTGTAAATAATTTGAAGGACGGTGCGACAAATGTTGGAGTTTAATACGTTTGATGCTATAAAAATCGGGCTAGCTTCACCTGAAAAGATTCGCGAATGGTCACGAGGCGAAGTAAAGAAGCCAGAGACGATAAACTATCGCACATTAAAGCCGGAGCGGGACGGCCTGTTTTGCGAGCGCATCTTTGGGCCGACAAAGGATTGGGAGTGCCACTGCGGTAAATATAAGAGAATTCGTTTTAAAGGAATTGTCTGTGATCGATGCGGTGTTGAAGTAACACGTGCGAAAGTTCGCCGTGAGCGTATGGGTCATATTGAACTGGCTGCACCTGTAAGCCATATATGGTATTTTAAGGGTAGCCCCAGTCGCCTTGCTCTTATGCTGAACATTTCACCCAGTGAAATTGAAAAAGTGCTTTA
>JAQXGO010000112.1 GCA_029006755.1 Clostridia bacterium
ATACAAAGCCAGGCTGTAAAGACAGCACAAAGCGCCAGGTTTCTTATTATTCATGCATTATGCAAACTAACCTCTCCGGAGGAAAGGGAAAGGCGGTTTCCTTCTGTATCTAAAACGGATAGAGTATAATCGTCATTTATGCCTAAGACGGTGGCAGGAAAGGAGGTGTTCCCACGCCAAACCGTAACGGTTTTACCAATTAGAAAACTGCGGGATTGATAGGCCTCTAAAAGAGAAGCCTTATCCGGGCTTTCATATAGCCTATAAAAACGTGCAAGAATTTCTCCGACAAGCTGTGCACGGGTCACAGCCGTATTTTCTGTAAAAAGCGCGCCTGCAATTTCCTGTAACGGCACGGGGAAACCCTCCGTGGGTTTGTAAAGGTTAATGCCGATGCCGAGTACAATGAAATCCAAATTTTTAGATCCCGTTGAGAAAGAAGCTTCTGCCAGAATACCGCAGACTTTTTTCCCTTTGGCGTAAATATCATTTACCCACTTAATCTGTACAGGAAAGCCGCATAAGGCTTCTGCAGCCTCGGCAACGGCAACAGCGGCGGTGACAGTGATTGACAGAGCATCTTTCTGTGCATCAGGATGCAGAACGAGGCTCATATAAAGGCCGGTCTTGCCGGGCGAAAAAAAGTCCCGTCCCATACGTCCGCGTCCGGCAGTTTGCGTTTCGGCAATACACAACGTTCCTTCCGGCGCACCGGCGGCCGCCATTGCCTTTGCAGTGGCGTTGGTGGAGGGGAGGCAAGTGTACACATGCACCAAATGCTTTGGAATAGGGTAATAGGCACTAATTGTTTCATAGGAAAGAATATCTGCGTGGGGGAAAAACGGCGGTTTTTTATCCATGAGTATGCTCCATTATGTAAAACCCAAGATTTTTCAGAAGTTTCTCGGCGTGTTCAAATGGCTACCGTTAGACTCTGTTGTTGCGTGAAAACCGTGTGCGCAACAAACAAGTAAAACGCCTTAAAAACCGCGGTTTTTAAGGCGTTACTTTATTCTTTTAAACGATTCGTCAAAACCCGCCGAACCCTGAAAACACAAAATCTTTACGTGCTGCTTTTGTTGACCGACTTTTTAGACGTCTAAGGGACTTCTGCAGAAGTCCCTACGCCTTGGCGGAGAGAAAGGGATTCGAACCCTTGATGGGGTATTAGCCCATACACGATTTCCAGTCGTGCGCCTTAGACCAGCTCAGCCATCTCTCCAAAACACTAAGTCAGTATACTACATTTCTATACAAATGTCAACACTTTTTTGAAAAAAGATAGAAATTTATTTTTCACGACGAAGAACCCGCAAGAGGAGCGGGTCCTTAAGGAAAGGAGCAAGAATGATAGGAGGTTCGTCCGACATTGATAGCATACCATAGGCGTAATGAGATGGCGTATTGTAAACGATTTATGCATTTTTCCTATAAACGCCGGACCAACGCTGCAAAAGATCTAAAAAGATTCGCCCAAAGCTCTTTCTTGGTACATCCTCCGCGGCAACCAGCGGTACAGTACCAAGAAGGTTACCGTCGGCATAAAACTGCGCAGTGCCGGCAGCATCCCCGGCCTTTACCGGTGCCGTTAGCCCATTTGTAGTTTCTACTCGGCTTTCCATGCGCGATAGCTTTTCTTTTTCAAGCAAAATAGAAGTATCCTCTCCGTAGCGAAGGCCCACTGTGCTTTTTGTGCCTTTTTCTACCGGAACTTCTTGTATAGGTAACGTACTTTCTGCCGGATGGGAAAGACTATACGTAGCAAAGCCATAGTCAAGCAATGCTCTTGCACCATTAAAACGATCCTTGGTGGTAGGGGCACCCAATATAACGGCTATGAGCTGCATATCATTTCGTTTGGCTGTAGCAGAAAGGCAATAGAGTGCATCATCCGTAGAGCCTGTTTTAAGACCGTTTGCACCTTCGTAAAAACGAATCAGCTTATTGGTATTGGCAAGAGCAAATTTGCCGCCGCGCAAACTATCCACCCAGATAGTCGTAAACTCGAAGATGCGTTCATGGGCGAGAAGTGCCCGGCTCATAAGCGCAATGTCATACGCACTGGTTACATGGCCATCGCAAGGTAGGCCATTGCAGTTTACAAAGTGGGTATCCGCCATGCCAAGTTCCGCGGCACGGGCATTCATACGCTCTACGAAGGCAGACTCGCTGCCGCTCAAATACTCTGCCATAGCCACACAGGCATCGTTTCCGGAGGCCACGGCAATGCCTTTCATAAGGTCATATACGCTCATTTGTTCGCCTGTGTCAAGAAAAATTGTCGAGCCGCCCATACGTTTTGCATTTTCGCTTGCAGTGACAATATCCTCAAAGGCGATTTGTCCTCGGTCGATGGCTTCCATGGTCAGGAGCATAGTCATAATTTTTGTGACCGAGGCAGGTGGAAGCTTTTCGTGTATGTTGGATTCGTACAAAACCTGCCCGGTGGAAGCCTCCATTAAAAGGCATGCCTTTGCTTTTATGGAAAGGGAAGGGGCATCTGCTGTTACCGGCAGAGCCTGCGTGAACAAAAGAAAGCACAGTATAATAGTAAAAAGTTTTTTCATGAATTATTACCTCCGCTTTTATACTATTATGCTATGCTTTTATGGCATGGGTTATGCAAAATCTTTGTTACCTTGCCCTTGGATGCGCTTTTTTATAAACATTTAAAATTTTGTTTTCCACAAGCTGTGTGTAAATGGCTGTGGATGAGATATCGGCAAACCCCATCATTTCCTGAATCGAGTTTAAGTCCGCACCATTTTCCAAAAGGTGTGCGGCAAAGGAATGGCGCAGCATGTGGGGTGTGATGTCTTTGTCAATGCCGGCCTTCTCTTTATAGGATTTCAATAGTTTCCAGAAACCCTGGCGGGACAAGCGTTCGCCACTTGCATTCAAAAAAAGAGCAAGCGCATGGCCGTTTTGCAGATATATAGGCCGTACATCCTTTAAATAGGTACCCAAAGCGCGCAGTGCAGGCCGGCCTAATGGGATGATGCGGCTATGCCTGGCCGATGTGCAGGTTAATAGACCGCGGCGCAAGTTTACTGCATCAACATTCAGCCCGCAAAGCTCCGAAACTTTAATACCGGTAGCGTACAAAAGCTCAAGCATGGCCTTATCCCGGCATCCTTTTTTTGTGGATTCCTTTGGCTGTGCAAGCAGCGCTTCCACCTCGTCCGTTGTCAGAATAACCGGTAGCTGTTTTTCTGTTTTTGGTCTTTCAATATATAAGGTAGGATCTTCCTGCAATGCACCTTCTGCAGATAAAAAACGGAAGAAGGTACGCAGGGAAGAAAGAGAACGAGAAATAGTGGAGGCAGCGTGCCCGCGGCTTTTCATACGGGAGATATAGTCTTCAATGTCCGCACTCGTAGCTGCAAGGCCGTTTTCTGTTGTTTCCAGAAATTGCCGTACATCCAAAAGATACGCATCAACCGTACCGGCGGATAGGTGCCTTCGTTCCTCTAAATATAGGCGATATTTTTCAAAAAACTGTTCCATAACTCTCGTCCTAACGTAAAATATATCTTAATAAGGGGGCTGATAAATATCCCTCCACAAGGCAACCCAAAAAAACGGGAATTGAAACCAGCAACATAGAAAAAAGATAGGATATAAAATGCCCCGATTGCGTGTGTTCCCGTTTTAAAAGCCGTGAAGAAAATTGCATGGCAAGCACCGCCATGACTAAAAAACAGGGCAAATAGATCAGGGAGTGCGGCAGTACACCGGCCGCGGCGGCCCAAAAGCCACGCATGCCGTAGAACCGTACCAGTGTTCCGACAGAAGCCCCTACCGAAAACCCGTGAACACCGATATAAATCGCGGTGGGAACAGCACCGATAACGGTCGTACCAAAAACCAGTAAAAGCGCAAGAGTTTTCAGCGCAGAAATCAGTGCCTGAAAAAAGCTTGTCTTTTGCAAGGCATCCACGGAAAGGCTTGCGGAGATTCTATCGAGGACTGCAGCAGATTCCGCAGAACCCATTTCTGCAGCATCAATTGCACCGATGGTAACGCCAGCGGCAAGTGCTGCTAACAGAATAAAAAACCATCTTTTTTTTGCTATGCTCATGGCTGTCCCTCTTTTCAAAAGCATTTTATACATGCTTATGAAGAAAGGGGGAAATTAAGACCTGGTAATTTATTTTTTTAGTGCTGCGCTTTTTTCAGCACATTTTTTGACTGCCTGTATTACGCTGTGACGAAATCCGGTTTCTTCTAAAGCCGCAACCGCTGCAATGGTTGTACCGCCGGGAGAACATACATTGTCTGTTAAAATGGCCGGATGCGTACCGGTTTCCAAAACGGTTTTTGCAGCGCCGAGAACCGTTTGTGCAGCAAGCAATAGGGCATCCTTTTTGGCAAGACCTTCTAAAACGCCGCCTGCTGCCATAGCGTCAATCAGCATATAGGCATACGCCGGACCGCTGCCGCTTACCGCGACAACGGCGTCCATTTGCGATTCAGGCACAATCACACATTTTCCAACGGCAGAGAAGAGAGAAACAACCGTTTTAGCATCGTCTTCCGTTGCCGGAGGGAGATAAGATACAGCGGTCATACCGCATCCGACGAGAAGCGGTGTGTTTGGCATGATGCGCACAACGCGTGCGGCGGAAAGGTAGCCTGAAACAAAGCCAATGGTTACGCCGGCAGCAATGGAGATCACCAGTTTTCCGGCGGTTGCCTCCGATATTGAAGGAAGAACCTTTTCATAAATGTTTGGCTTGACGGCCAAAATCACAACCTCACCGAAAGCGGCAGCCTCTTCATTTTTGCCGGTGTGGACACCGAGAGCGGCAATTGCCTGCAGCTTTTCGGCAGAAACATCGCTAACAAACAGGTCAGATGGAGCCATACCTGTTCCGATAAGTCCGTTTACGATTGCACCGGCCATATTTCCGGCACCAATAATTCCAATTTTCATCATTTAATAGCCTCCAGAAAATATCATTTAGAATCCTTGGGAATAGGTTCCATGTGGTTCAAAACAGGAATACCTAAGGGAATGGCTAAGATAAAAGTACAAATATCCGCTACCGGCTGTGCAACTGCAAGCCCCCAAAGCCCGAAAAAATAGTTCAAAATCAGAACAGCGGGAATAAATATGAGCCCTTGCCGCGCAGTAGCCATAATACTGGCAGACAACACGCGGCGGATATTTTGCAAAAACATGTTCATGATAATAATAAGGCCAAAGAAAGGCATGGCGATACACTGATACCGTAAGGCATCCGTACCAATGGCAACCACGAGCGCATCGTCTCTGAAAAGCGTAATAAGCGGAGACGCAAACACATAAATGACAATGCCGACCAAAAGAAGAAAGGCCGTTGAAATATGGATACTGAAGATAACCGCCTTTCGCACACGGTCATATCTGCCGCCGCCGTAATTAAAGCCGCAAACAGGCTGAAACCCTTGCCCAAAGCCGAGAATGACACTAAAGGATGTATTTGTGATTTTGGTTACGACCGAGAAGGCAGCAATGGCCGCATCCCCGTAAATACCGGCGAAATGGTTCAGCAGCAATGTGGCAATACTGGCCAGTCCCTGTCGTCCTAAGGAGGGCAGTCCACCGCTGATGATTTCTGTATAATACATTCGTTTCAGAGTAAAGTTCCGCCAACGAATGGTAACATTACTGGATTTTTGACAACCGATGAAAAGAATAATAAAGCTTACAAGCTGTCCGATAATCGTCGCTAATGCTGCACCGGCTACGCCCATGTGACAAGCAAAAATTAAGATGGGATCCAGTATTACATTTATAATCGCACCGGAAACAAGCCCAATCATACTGAAAATGGAATTCCCTTGCAGACGGAGCTGATTATTCAGGACAAACGCGCCTACCATGTAA
>JAQXGO010000113.1 GCA_029006755.1 Clostridia bacterium
CATGGGAGGATATTGCTTCAACTGAACAGGTAGTTACAGGGAAGAGATGGAATAAAATCGAGGTTAAGTTTAAAATGCCGGATTATCAGGCAATCAAGGTTAAGCTTCGCTGGAACGGCGAGGGAACAGCATATTTTGATGATGTGTGTTTGGCAGGACCAAAAAAGGAAGCTCCTGCACCTATGCCGTCTGACAAAATCAGGGAGACATATCCGGGTTACGACGAAGATATCAAAAATGGCGGCTTTGAACTGAAGAATGCAGACGGAACCGGTCCTGCTGATTGGCAAGTCTACAAAAGCAGTTGGGTGAATAATGATTTTGTTGAGTACACAAATGAAGATGCATACAGTGGTGACTATTCCATAAAAATTTCTGCAAATGGAGCCGGAAGTCCATGGGTTCGTCAGGTTATTTCAGGGCTTTTACCGGGTGCAAAGTATCAACTGAGCGCATGGGTCAATGCAAGCAATATTGGTGGAAAAGGTTTGGCGTTTAAACTGGAGTTTTATTCAGGAGACAAAATTGATGGCGGAAGTGGTTTGGGTGTTGATCGCACAGAAAACCTGGAATCAACATTTGGTAGGTGGGTACAACAACAAATTACATTCACCGCACCTGAAGGCGCAGGTTGTGTTGCTATTTATGCGCGCTTAGTCGGCACGGGAACCGTGTATTATGACGAGATTTCCTGCAGGGTGGTTGAAAACGCACCTACGCATTTTCTTGAAACAAACGAAATTTTTTACTATAGTGATCTTGACAAAGGCATTGCAACCGTCAGAGGAAATATGGCTGTATATTCTGATATTCAATCTGCAAAGGTGAATTATGTACTAAAAGACGGCGAAGTAGTACTGAGTGAAAAGAACGGTGTTTCTTTGGAAAGCGGCGAAGCACAATGGCTGTTTGATTTGTCTTTGTTGAAAGAGAAAAAGAAAGAATATACAATTACTGCAACGACTGTTGCGGCAGACGGCACGATTCTTTGCACGCAAAGCGCCCCTGTATATAAATACGACAGACCGAAAGCGCTGACGAAAGATGGTGAATATTTGATTGATGGCGAACCGTTTCATCCTATTTTCGCCTATCATGTTGATCCGTCACAGTTTACTGTTGTGAAAGAGGCAGGCATCAATGTTGTACAGACGCAAGTAAAAAACAGTACGCCGGAATTGATTATGGATTCATTGGATGAAATTTATAAGAGTGGACTTCGCGCACTTGTTGCACTATATCGCGGAAATCAGTCAGCAGGACATTCGTCCAATGCAGAAAATACGAAAAAGGTCATTGCAATGATTAAAGACCATCCAGCGGTATTTGCCTATGCAGTGCAGGATGAACCATTTTTACATAGTGCTAATCCAGAGGACTTACTGAATTCATACAAGATCATTCGTGAAATTGATGATGTGCATCCGGTATACATGGTAGAGGCATTCTCAGACACATATCATTTAGGCGGCAAATACACTGATATATTAACAACGGATCCTTATCCAAGTGCATCACATGTTGCAACAGAGTTTGTCAGAAGCGAAGTGAATGTTGCGAATGATTTATATGGTGCAAGAAAGCCGATTTATGTGATTCAACAGGCATTTACTTACAAAGGATATACCCCGACAGTTGACGCACTTAGAAATATGATATATCAAGGTTATTTCGCAGGTGGGGATGGGCTCGGCTACTATGCGATGGACGAAAAGATTAATGGAATTCCGCTGGAAAAAACCGACCTTTGGGAAGCTATGTCCGAATGGTACGAGAATGAATCAGCAGATGCTTATGCGCACTTTGTGCAACACAAATACCCTGTATTTAGCGAACATGAAGATGCGCAGGTTGTATGGAGCGCATATGTAAAGGATAATGATATTTATGCAATCGTGTTAAACAGAAACCAGCATGAAGAAACTGCATTTTCAATGCCTCTTGTAAGCGATAACGGCAAAGTTCGTATTTCTGATTTTCATGCTGCAATCTATGCAGGCGGAGATACGGCAGATATAAGTGGGAAAGAAACGCTTACCGCAACTTTAAAACCTGCACAGGCAGTTGTATTTAAAATCACTCCGCAAACACCGGTAGATACGTCACTTCTTACTTTGAGCGCATACACAGATTTAGAAGGATACAGTTGGGCTGAATCACAGATTCTCGGATTGGAGAAAAAGGGTATTACAAATATGCCTGTATTATCTGAATATCAACCCGGCAAGGCAATTACCAGAGCGGATTTTGCAATGTTCTTTGTAAGAAGCCTTGACCTTTGGACACGTACTCGTTCAAGCTTTGCGGATGTAAGTGAAGATGCCTACTATGCTAAGGAACTCGGGATTGGAAAAACACTTGGCATCTTAAAGGGCATAGGAGATGGCCTATATAATCCTGAGGCAGAAATATCCAGACAGGATTTGATGACTATTATTGCAAGAGGATTAAATCTCTCGGCTGAGGGCGCAGATTTATCTGCATTTTCAGACAGCGAATCCATCTCGGATTACGCTTTGGAAAGTGTAAAAGCAATGGTTGCTTCCGGCCTTGTACAGGGAAATGCGGATGGTACCTTGAATCCTCAGGGAAAGACAACAAGAGCAGAAGCAGCTGTGATTATGGACAGAATTATAAGTCGTCAATAGGAGAAGGCATATGAAAAAAGTAACTGCGATTTTGCTCTGTGTTCTCATTTGCATATCCTTTTGCTTTTCCTCAGTTGCTTCGGGCGAGGAATATCCGGTACTCACTGAGGTATTTACAAATGCAAGCTTTGAAACGGCCAATGGGAATTATCCTCTGAATTGGGGGTTTTCGGGTTCGGCAGTTTCGATGACATCAGAGAATGTGAAGGATGGAAATATTTCTGTTAAAATCGATAATGAAAATAGTGCAGAAAATCCGTACGTACGCCAGGTGGTTTCGAATGTTGCGCCGGGTGCGCTGTATACGATCAGTGCTTGGCTGAATACGCAAAGCGTTAGAGGCAAAGGCGCAGTAATTAAAATCGAATATTACAGTAATAACGAAGCCACACCGGGAAATAATCTTGGGTTCGATATTACAAGTGATCCGTTTCCGCAGACGAATGGGGAGTGGCAAAGGGTGGAGCTTACAGCAAGAGCACCTGAAAACTGCCACGGAATGAGAGTGTTTTTCAGATTACTCGGTGCAGGTACAATATACTATGATGCTGTTTCATGTAAAATTAAAGAAACGGTACCGACGCATTTTCTTACAACCGATGCTGTGTTCTATTACAGTGATATGTCAGCCGGAAAAGCCACTGTAAGGACGAATACGACGGTATATCCTGATATGAATACGGGTACGGTTGATTTTGTATTGAAAAATGGCAATAGCATCATCAGAAGCAGTGGCGGGCATGCACTGACGGATGGTGAAGTGCAATACACCTTTCCGCTTACAAACATGAAGACAAAGACCGAATATCAGTTATCAGCAACTGTAAAGTCATCTACAGGCACAGTGCTTTACACACAAACAGAAAAGATCTATAAGTATGACAGACCTAAGGCACTTGCAAATGATGGCATTTATAGGATTGATAATCAACCGTTTTATCCGATTTTTGGTTATCATGTTGCTACCTCGCAGTATTCGTCCTGTAGTGAGGCAGGCGTAAACGTAGTCCAAACATGGCTATATAATTCTAATCCGGAGCAAATAAAAAAATCGCTTGATAGGATTGCAAGTAACAGACTATATGCACTTGTTGCGCTATATGTTGGCGGACATGCCGCAGGTCATTCGTCTAATATAGAGAATACGAAAACAATTGTGAACCTTGTAAAAGACCATCCGGCCGTATTTGCGTATGCCATTCAAGACGAGCCGTTTCTTCACAGTACTTCAACGGAAGATTTGCGGAACTCATACAAAATCATTCGTGACATTGATGATGTTCATCCGGTTTATATGGTTGATAGATATCCGGATACTTATCACGTCGGCGGGAAGTATACCGATATTTTGTGTATCGACCCTTATCCGGGAAACTCCTTCGACCCTCATACATATGTTGCTGATGCAGTGAACACTGCATCAGCACTGTTCGGCAGCATAAAGCCTATATACGTGATACTACAGGCATATCAGTATAGAGGCTACTGGCCCACCGAGAACGAATTCAGAAATATGCAGCAGCAAGCATTTTTAGAGGGTGCAAAGGGCATCGGTTATTATGCGTTTGATGAAAGTTACAACGGTAGTTTGTTGCCGCAAAATGAGCGTTGGTCAACTCTTAAAAACTTTTACCAAAAAGAAGCTTTGTACAATTTTGCGGGCGGCACAATTATCGAAGAAACAAATCTTGAAAGCTATCGCTATAGGCTAACACAGCAAAATGAAAAATACTTGATTACGATACTCAACAAGGATAGAACGGATAAAACCGTTACCATCCACACAAGTCTTTCATCAGCGTATTCTCTTGGTATTATTTCGGGGATTGATCAAAATGACTTATCATTTCAAAATGGTACGTTAACTATAAAACTTGCACCATCTGCGGCTGTTTTGCTGACTGCCGAGAATAATGCAATTGCTTTTACAAATGGAGCAGGAATTTTGAATGAGAAATTGACATCAGGAAAAATGGTCATTAAAAATACTGCTTCTGGTTCTTCAAAAGCATTTGCAGCGCTATATAAAGGAAACAGTCTTGTGAAGTTTTACGCTTTGGATAAGGTAGAAAATACCGTTACAATTCCACAGCTTTCTGGTGAGGATTATAAATTGAAAGGATTCGTCTGGAATTCGTATTCGGGGTTACAACCGGTTTCCTTAAAATGTGCAATTCTTGAGAAATAAAAAGAAAAAAGTCCAACTATTCATTTGGTTGGACTTTTCTTTTGCAAAATAATCATGCAAAATTATCACCTGGAAATTGCATTCAAAAAGTAAAACAGAATCAATAGCATTGTAATTTATATCGGCTATTGATTCTGCTTGCTTTTCATTATGCCTTAAAAGTTCAAGGCTTTGTAAAAATATTTCTACGTTTTACGATAGAATTACTCCTTTTCGAGTGCCAGGGTTACGGTCGTGATATCGCAAACCTCAGCAGGACCATAGTACTGGATAGCGCCGGGATAGGTATAGGCGGTTTCCACAGCCCACTTTTCTCTATGTGCTTCAAAGTATTTAAAGGGTTTGCCGTCAAGTTCAACCAGTGCCTTCTTGATAACAGGCTTATCCTCGCCATGCCTTCTTTCGATGTTCATCATCTTGGTGATGGGCATGCCGCCTGCAACCCATTCGTTTGCCGGCTTGGAAAGGTTAGAAATTTTAGACAAATAGCCGTTATAGCCATACTGAATCAGCATAAATGCATTATAGCCTAAGGAATAGCAGTAGTCAGAGTCAAAGTTGGAGGGGAATGCACATCTGCCTTCATACCCAAAGAAGTGATGAAGCGCACTGAACTTGCCTTTGTAAATGCCGGCCTTCTTTTTTGCATCCAGTTTATCCTTAACCATAGCGGAGAACAATTTCTCAGATTCAATCAAAGAAACCTGCACGTTACCGTGGGGATCTCTTTCCAGGAATAACTGCTGCTGAATGCCCTGAGGCAAAATGGCAAATACCTTCATAGATTCTGCAGTTAAGCCATTTTCAATAAATGCATATTTTTCAGCCCAGCTGGGAAGCGCATTAAATTCGTCAGCACGGCTACCCGCTAACAGCTCATTGATTTCCTGAATCAGAACAGAGAATTCAGGAACAAATTCTACAACGCCCTCCGGGATAATGGCTACACCGAAATTCATGCCTTTTGCGGCTCTCTTTTCAACAGAGTCAGCAATGTAGTCAGCAATCTGGGAAAGAGACATTTTCTTAGCAGCAACCTCTTCAGAAACAAGGCAAATGTTGGGCTGTGTTTTCAGGGCACATTCTAAGGCAACGTGGGAAGCAGAGCGACCCATAACCTTAATAAAGTGCCAATATTTCTTAGCAGAATTAGCATCTCTTTCAATGTTGCCGATTAGTTCACTATAGGTTTTTGTCGCTGTATCAAAACCAAAGGAACATTCTATATCCTCATTTTTAAGGTCTCCGTCAATAGTTTTCGGACAGCCGATGACCTGAACCCCGGCGTTATTGGCGGCAAAGTATTCTGCCAAAACAGCAGCATTGGTGTTAGAGTCATCACCGCCGATTATCACAATAGCAGTAATGCCGTGCTTTTTGCAGACTTCTGCAGCAACAGCAAACTGCTCGTTTGTTTCCAGTTTTGTTCTGCCGGAACCTATTATATCAAAGCCACCAGTGTTTCTATATGCATCAATGTATTCGTCATCAAAGATTAAATAATCGTCCTCAAGAAGACCAATAGGGCCGTTTTTGAAGCCGTATAGCACATTTTCCGGATTGGTTGATTTCAAAGCATCGTATAAGCCGCAGATAACATTATGCCCGCCCGGTGCCTGTCCACCGGATAGAATTACGCCGACGACCTGCTTTTTGGCCTCGGATGTATTCTGTCCTTTTTGAAAAACTATTTCCTTTTTGCCGTAAGTGTTGGGGAAAAGTGCTTTGATTTTTTCACAATCGGCTACGCTTTTTGTAGCTTCGCCTTCCTGCACGCAGATATCTGATATACCGTTTCTAAGCATTTCCGGAAGTTTCGGCGTATAAGAGTATCTAGCTTTCTGCAATGATGAAATTTCCATATTATATTTCCTCCTTTTGTTTATACGTACATCATTATAACATGTTTTGACAGCAATGTAAACCATTATTTTTTATAAATTTGGTATTTCAGTAAAAGCAAGTTAAATTTCTTGCATTTGATTTGTTTCTGCAAAATGTTTTTCTGCATAAACCAGCATCCCAATTATCAATTGGGATGCTGCAGACTGTCGAAAAACTCGGTCTACCACAAGCAAAGTATATATTGCATTTAAAAAGTTGACTTCTGTGTCCTTCAGCGCAGCGCATATCAAAATGTTAAAACCGCAAGGAAAACGTCGAATTTCCCTTGCGGTTTCTTGTTTTTTACGAATGCAAACTCTACCGTACC
>JAQXGO010000114.1 GCA_029006755.1 Clostridia bacterium
AATCGGATCATATGAAAGTGCGCGTTCTTTACTTTGAAGATATATTGGCACATATTTTTGCCCAGGTTTGCAGACAGCCGGGACTGTCATGGGTAATATCAGAGATTTTTAACTATGAAGACTCGGAAATATATATTGAAGCAGTGAAGCGTAGCGGAGAAAAACTGGATGATTTTGTCGGAAAGTCGTTTGGCGAAATCAGTGAAATGATGAAAAACTCCATTGCCATCGGAATCCAAAGAGGCACACAGATTATCCTCAATCCCAATCCCAGAACGGAAATATTCAAAGCAGGGGACAAGATTATTCATCTTGCAGAGGATGACAACCGGATTGAATTGATATCGGATATTGATAAAGAAAAAATATATGTAAATGTAAAGCAGAAGGAAGAAGAACCAAAGCCGTACAATTTGCTTGTTTTCGGTTGGAGTGTGCCGTTACCGGAAATTATTCATGAGATTGATGATTATGCAGTCCGAGGGGGAACCGTCAGAATCCTCACAAGACATAAAAGCGAAGATGAAGTAAGCACCGTATGCCCGTATTACAAGAAACGCCGGAGTAAGAAAGCAAAAAGAGGCGTTGACGATATCGGTGAACTGATCCATTTAAAACGGGTTCACGAGGATCCGATTGATCCTTATGATTGGGAAAATGTAAAGGCCCATCTTGAGAAAGAAGGAATATGGACAGACTCCGAGAACAGACCGACCGATATCCTTATTTTATGTCAGGATGGAATCGATAAGGTTGAGGCAGACGAAAGAGCAGCGGTATTACTTTTGAATATCCGACATTATTTAAGCGAGAAAAAGTTAGATAAAGAAATCAATATTACAACAGAAATGAATTTGCCGGAAAATCAGGTGCTCTTGCAACATACGAGTGTTAACGATTTTATCGTCGGCTCGGAAATTGCAAACAGGATGATGGTCCAAGTGGCAAATAATACCAGCATTTATTCTATATTTACGGAACTCTTAAATGACGACGGTGCGGAAATTTATTTAAAAGATATCACGGAATATGTTGATGATATTGATAGTGAATTTTCCTTTAAAGATATTGAAAGAGCCGCAAGAAGCAGGGTGGATTTGCCGGGAGAGAACAAACAGGAAATTGCTCTCGGTTGGATAAAGTCCGGCGATCATATGGAAAAGCCCGAAGTAGTGCTGAATCCGACAGGCGATTTAAAAACGAAAAAATTCCCGGAAAAGATTCAGGGTGAAAACATCAAGATCGTTGTTCTTGCAAACAATCAAAGCACGATTCAGATCCTGCGCAAAATGGTTTCGGATAATAATATCGAAGCAATGAGAAAAGCACTTGATGAGAACAACATGGTTACGGATAAGTATACTATGCATTTAATGAAGACGGCGCAAGAAGAAGGAAAAACAGATATGTATAACATTCTTTATGAATATGCAGTCAGACACGGATTCCTTAAATAGTAGGTTTATTTCTGTGTAGATATCCCGGTTTTTTCGTATCAAAGTAGATCGCAGGAAAAACACTAAAAAGAGAGCGCCATTCGAGTTGTTTTTATGTATCAAAAAATCAGAAAGGATGTAATAAAATGGAGGCATTATATTCTGTAAATATTCCAACAAAACATGGAAACAAGACAATCTCTGTTTTCGCTTCGGATATTCTGACATTTGACAGTCAAATTGATATTCTCACAACATCGGCTTTTTTCCGCTCTTATCGGCCTATACCGGGAACACTGTTTAATGCTTTAAATAAAATAAATATTTCTGTATATAATCTTTCAAAAGATCCCGAAATTGATTTAAGAAATCCTTGCAACGTTTGGCTCTCCAAACCACTGACGGCTTCCAACGCTCATATTAAACGAGTTGGATGCGTGGAAATGAAACATGAAATGCACAATATGGGTGGGTTTCAATTTAACAAGGTAAACGAACACGATATGGTAAAATCAATCAAGGCATATTTTCAAATGCTTGATATTGCTGCAACCTATGGCATTAAAATGGATTCTGTGGCCATTCCTGTTTTAGGCTCAGGTCAACAAAGCATTTCAGCTGAACTCATATTGATACCGCTTATAAATGAATGTGTTCAGTTTTTAAAGAGATGCAGTGAAGTTAAAAGAGTGTTCTTTATTGAGCGAAATCAAGATAAAGCATATCGCATAGCTCAGACTCTTGCTAATTCTTATTCCATCAAAAACGAGTGTGTGGAAACAGCAACCTGCAATTCTACGCAAAGACAAACGAAACCGTTAGCATTTATCAGCCACTCCTCTTCTGACAGAAATGTGGCCGACAATTTATGCGCCAAACTTGAAGCAAAAGGCGTACAGGTTTGGTATGCCCCCAGAAATGTTCGCGGAGATTATGCGACATCAATAGCTGAAGCCATTGTACGGGCAACACATTTTATAGTTATATTAAGCAAAAACAGTATGGCTTCCGAGCATGTCTTAAACGAAATAGATTTGGCGTTCAAACGACTTCCGCACAATATAAAATTCAATCCTCTTCGAATTGATGAACAAGACATTGCTCCTGCATTCAACTATTATCTTTCACGGCAACACTGGATGGATGCTCACATACCGCCGATTGAGCAAAGACTTATTGAATTTGTTGACTATCTTTTAGAGGATTTATAAAAATCGGCTGAGATTGACTTTTCTTTTATTCTATCATA
>JAQXGO010000115.1 GCA_029006755.1 Clostridia bacterium
CATCAAAATCCCAATTACCGCTGCGCCCAAAGTGCCCCCCAGTGTGGCAAAAAAGAACTTTTTAAAAAGCAGATTCCGTGACACATAGGCCTGTTGTATATTCTTTATTCCCGAAATAATTAAAATTAAGCCTACCACACGGATCACCGATGTGAGTCCTTGATTGTTGTAAAATCCGGCAATTATGGGAGCCAAGAAAAACAACAGAATGTATAGGATACTGCATACAGTCATGTTAAAGAAAAATACGGTGGAAAAATCAAGATCGTCAGCATTTTTCTTCTGGATGAGTGCATTCCCTAATCCGCTGTCGACAAAAACCTGCAGTATAATCATAAAAACGTGGACTAATGCTATTGTTCCATAGACGGATGGGTCAAGCAGGCGTGCCAAAACAATAGATACGATGAACGTGACGCCTTGCGCACCGCAACGTTCCAAAAACCGCCATATTAAGTTGGATATTGTCAATGATTTAGTGTCCATGTTTTTTTCTCCTGCTATGCAACTCGATCAATCCGCTAACGATATGCGGCATATAGCAGCCTAATTTATATATCATCCATTTCTTTTTATTCTTCCGGATTTCCGTATTCTCCACTAATGCACGATAATCTCTGCTTGCATACGCGATTGCGCCTTTGTATCTCTGCACAGCCATTTCCACCGGCTCTGCATATTGATACTGTGTAAATGCATTGTACTTAGTCAGCCATTCTATCATTTTTGTTGCCAGCAGGGTATTTTGTTCACTTGTTAAGCTCTTTGTCCAAGATGCTAAAGATCCAAATCGATACACGGACATAACCCGATCAAAATAATAGACATTCCCGATGCCTGCGCAATACATGCGTAATGGATAATCCCCTATAGGAACATTATCCACAAAGACAGGCATTTTTCTTCTGTCTTCCGTTTTACAAATCAAGGAGGCGGTTGCAGGCCAACAATCGGGTTTATGGTAAATCACCTCAGCAGGATCTACAATGCCCTCCTGCTCATATGGATTCTCAACCTTTTGCATACCGCTGTCGCAAAACAGCCTTATTGAATTATGGCAGGTTAAAGAACATTCCGGATGCTCTTCCATATACTCAACCTGCAATTGGAGCTTTTCTTGGTCAGTCCAATAGTCATCCCCCTCACACACAGCATAATACTTTCCTTTTGCCCGTGGGAGCTGATATGTATGACCTATTTTAACTCCTTTTGAATACTGATTTTCTGTCTGGTAAATCGGCTTAATAATCTCCGGGTACATTTTCTCATACTCGCGTATGATATCTGCTGTTCCATCCGTTGATGCATCATCATGCACCAGAACCTCGAAAGGAAAAGTCGTCTTCTGTTTAACAATTCCCTCTAAGCAGTCCCGAATATAGTCTTTTTGATTGTATGCAATGCATGATATTGACACCAAGATGTTATCCTTTTTCATAGAACTCTATATACTCCTTAAATCTACGCTGCTGATCAAATGATTGTGCCCGCAAAAGACAATCCTCTATGGAATATGGCGCATTCTCGCATATTCTGCGAATTTCTCTTTCCATGGCTGCAATATCATCGCAGTCCACAACGCTGCCACAGGTTTCATCCAATATTTCCGGGCTGCCGCCTGTGCGGAAGGTGAGCACCGGGGTGCCGCAGGCGATGGCTTCCATGTTGACGGTGGGGTAATTATCTTCCCTGGTTGGATTCACGAACAAATCCGCCGCCGTGTAAATCTCCGCCAGTTCCTGTTGATTTTGGGTGCGATGGATGGAAATAATATTCTCCGGCAGAGTTTTGTCTACCGCATCGTCCGTGCCCACCAGCACAATTTGATATTTCTCCGGGTCAAGCCGCCGGGACAGTTCCACAAAGACATCCAGACCTTTCCGCTTTCCCCAGCCAAAGGCGACACCAAGCAGCACAAACTTATCCATGGGAATATGGTACCTTTCCCGGAAATCACTCTTTGTAGGTTTAAAAACACTTACATCTATCCCGTTATGGATAACATGGACAGGATAGTTTTTTAAAAAAGACTGTTTGACCAAATCAGCCAGCCACTGAGAGGGCGTAATAATCGTCAAATCTTGCAACGAATTCAAAAGCTCTCTCTTTTTATGATATATATAGCGGCTTCTATCAAAAAACCAGCTCATTTTTTTGTATTGCACACAGGATACGCATTCCGTTTTCCATTGATCGCATTTCACAAAATCAAAATACGGGCAATAGGCCGTGAATGCCCAGCAATCATGAAAAGTCCAATATGTTTTAATATTGCTTTTCTTCAAATATGCAAATAACAAACCCAAATGTACATTATGCCCATGAATATTATGAATGTGTATAATATCCGGTTGAATTCTATCTAAAATCCGAATGAGTTTTTTTGTTGCTGTTTTTGAATTGAATCCGTAATTGCCGAACACTCTGGTTTTGAACGCCTGAAGTCTTAAATAGAATGCATTAGCGTACCGAATCCCTTGTGGATAATTGTTTTTTTTTCCTACATACAAAACATAATTCTCTACATTGTTTTTTGTTAACAGTTGGCTGATTGCCTTACATATTTTTCCTGTGCTCCCGACACCACAGGAAGCATTTAGCTGCACGATTTTCATATCAAAAAACTCCCTTTGCAAGCAAATTGGATTTCATTCCCAGAAAAATTGATAAGGATATATCTTCAAAATTGACTCTCCCGATCTGAGTGAAACAAAGAAATAGGAAATGAAAAATACTACCATCAAAACTTGAGCCACCACTGCCACTTGATAATACTCTTTTTTTGCTCTATTTGTTACCCTCGATATCAAAATCGGTATAAAAAGTATGAAATAATAATTCATTCGCATAGCAAGTGTATGGATGGGTGCAAAAAGCTGCAAGATTGTCGCCAAAAGTATAATGTTTCTAAGACCTATTGTTTCCTTATCAATTGTTCTGTCATCTATCATGAAATAAGCGTATATTGAAAAAATGACAAAAAGAATAATCATCGTATATGCACCGGTATTGGTCAGTTCCATACTCTGCTCTGCATATTTTCCCCCTATATACGGCATAATCGTGTTGAAAATTCGCTGATTATATTTTAACATAAGAGCCAAAATAGGCATCACAAACCAAAGCCATTTTTTTGTAATTCTCACATGATACAGAGGGTACAAAAGTGCTAAAACAAGAGCCGATTGATGGAAACTCCACGCGATAAAAACACAAAGAAAAAATCCCAATTTTCTTTTCTTTAGCACGCAGTAAAAAGCTGGCACGGCCATCGCAATTGCCAATGACTGCCGCAGGCCGGAAAACAGCATTTTAGATACAGGCAAAATCAAAAAAATGCTTATGGCTATTAAATCATTTTCCGACTCGTTTTTATATAATTTATAAATCGGAAAGACGCAGAGTGCCGAAACCACTGCTATAAAGAACCTTGGGTTTTTGGAAATCGTGGAAATCACTTTTGTTAATACTCTGTATCCGATTTCTTCATCGCCTGCTCTGAATACTCTATTCCATGCCGTGTATTGCAGTCTTTCAAAGGCATTGATATACACTGGCAGATCAATACCTATTTTTTCACCTCTGCATGCCAATAAAATAAAATAGAGTATGAAAAACAATGCAATTGAAGTCCTTTTTCTATATTCTGCATGATGATGGATGCTGTTTTCTGCCGGCCTGATAGTAAAAAACCCAAATAGAATTGGAATAAAAACCAGACATATATAAGGTACCATTTTTTTATCCTCTGCTTAATTTTATGTTTCCTGTTTTCTATTCACTACAATGAATATGATCAGGTACATTTTTCAGTAAACTGTATATTTTGTCCTTATGTATCATGTAATTTTCATCTCTCGTTTTAAGATGCTTCCTGCTATTTTTCGAATTCCTTCTTGCGCGAGTTTGCGCGCATTCATCCAATATTTGTTTATGAATGCGTCATGTGCACCCATACATATCAACGCTCTTTAGCGTAAACATTTTCATCCTTTCCGCCAAAGTGAAGAATCCTTTGATATGTCCTGTGCGGCCTGAAAATCTTTTCTCCTACGCTGTGATTTCCTTATTCTTTTATGTCTATAATCAGCAACAATCCATTGCTTCCTTTAAATAAGGATCGCCTTTATATACAGGTATTATGATTGAAACCAGTGGTTCATACTTTCACAGTCGTTCCCCCATATCTATTTTTATTCAACCGAATACAGAACCAGCATACCGATCCGTTCCTGCTTATGCATAATCAGGCCTCTTGCGATAGCACACTTCTGCATTCTTATCATTCTTTGCCGGCCGCCTCATGTCTTCTCTCTTGAAACTTCTCTGCAGTATTCTCTTGGATTTCAATTTCTTTGCGCGAGAATACTTGCACAATAGACATAAATACAATCCGAATATCCAAGGCAAGTGATACATTTTCTACATACCATTCATTCAGTTCAAATCTTTGCACCCAATCAATGCTGTTTCTTCCGTTCACTTGTGCCCAGCCGCTAATGCCGGGTCTAACATGGAATACTGTCTTTTCTTTTTCCGTGTATTCGTCATATGTACAAGGATGATATGTAAGAATAGGTCTTGGTCCAATAAAGGACATATCTCCTTTGAAGACGTTAATCAATTGAAAAAGCTCGTCAAGGCTAAGCTTTCTTAACACCCTTCCAACCCTCGTGATTCTTGCGTCGTTTTGAAATGCATATGCGCCGCTTCCTTGTTGTTCAGCGTGATTACACATTGTCCTTGCCTTATACATTTTAAAAACCTTCCCATGCAATCCGAGGCGTTCCTGCACAAAAATTGCAGGGCCTTTGGAATCGAGCTTGATGATAACCATGATAATGATGAGTAGAGGCCAAATAACCAATAACATAAGCCCGGAACATATCAAATCCAAAAATCTTTTCCCATATTTCCGATAAAACGAATGCCGATTGTTCGCCATGTTGCTTAACCACCTCAAATGCTGTTATTTTACAAATGCTTCGACCATGCCCGATAAAAGTTTTTTGTTTTGATTAAAATACGCAATATGTGTCATACAGGTTTCCTCCAGTGCGCGTATTTCCTTTAAACCATTCATAAAAACGGAACGAATATCGTCCATTTTGTCCATTTTTTCCGTATCGCAAAAACTTCTTGAAAGAATCGCACATGTGGAACCCAATCTATAATGTTCTTTAATAATCATTTCAGCCGGAATTGCCCCTTTTCCGATAGCCGCAATCCCTCCGAATCCGTATGGCACTCCCGCGTGTTTAAATTTGTTGCAAAGCCTTTCCACCGTACCGTCTGTCAGTAATTCAAACATAAATTTTTTTTGATATGCCAAACTAAGGTCATTCAGTCCTATATGCAGATTATCTATGCCATCCATTTCCAATATGTTATCAATGATATCCACTGCTTCAGGCGTTTCCACCAGTAACATTGTTTTTGCTCTGCCATCGACAATGTGCACGAATCTTTTGACTTCATTCACTGTTTTAAAAAAAGGTAACATGACAATATTGGCACCGTTTTCAATTACCCTGCTGATTTCTTCCTCTGATGATATGTAATGCTTGGTTTCTTCGTGTATAGGATTGACCCGAACCAAAAGCTGTGCTTTTGTAATTGCATCGGACACCTGCTTTACATCATCTATGGTATGATGTGACTGTACTGTGTCCATTCCGCCTTGTCTTGCAGACTTTCCTATATATTCCAGGTCAACAAATATTCTGTCCACCCCAGCAGCCTCTGCAATTTGCGCAATGTCCGGTCTGTTTGTGATGTACATCAAATTAAGCAATAAAACTGGCCTCCTTACTCATGCATGAAAACCTCGTGCAAAAACATAACGGTATCGTCCGGTATATACACCTAACAGGTATTTAAATGATTTTCATTCAATGGATCAGCATTGTTCGTATAAACCTATGCGTAAAACATAACTCTATGCATATTCCCTTCATTTTGCACATAATCCGACATATAAAATTATATCACGCTTTTATCTTATAGTCAATGGTTTATCTTCTTTTTGTCCGCATAATACTTCTGCATTACTTTTTTAATGCACGCGGCGATTTCCCTGTAATCTTTTTAAAAGCACGATAAAAGCTGGAGTATTCACTATATCCCACCCGGCCGGCCACTTCCAGGCTGGATATGCCTTCCGACAGCAATTCCCTGGCAAGCAAAATCCGTTTCTTTGCAATGTAATCTCCTATTGTAAAGCCGGTTTCATTTTTAAAGCAATGTGCCAAATAGTATTTATTCAAATAAAAAACTTTACCGAGCTGTGTGAGAGACAAATCATCCTCCAAATGCTTATTAATATACTCTACAACCGACTGCATCTTCCCTTGCCTTCCTCCGGTCTCATCCGAAATTTGCAGTATTTCATGAAACGCATGGAGCATAAGCATAAGGTGGCATTTAATCATCGCTTCGCTTTCCGGCATCTCTTCCGTACTATACTTTTTTATTTCCGCAATATGCTTGTCGATCCCACAAGCTTTTACAAGGCGATGATCAATTTTATTTTTTTCCCCGAGACGGCGTTTTTCAAAGCAATCCATGGGATGAAAGGTATCCGTAACAAATTCCGACAGATAATCTTTCGGCACAGAAATAAAAATGCGTTCGTATCCATCATTATTATGAAAAACCGGCGCATGCAGCTCCTTATCATTTGTAAGAAGAATGTCCCCTTTTTCAAGCGTATATATATTCCCCTCTACGTAATAATTCGCATCCCCCATGAGAAAATAATAGATTTCATAATTATCGTGTAAATGGAAGTTAACCGTCGGTGCCTTTGCAAAGTATTTTTCATCAAATCTGTATTTCCCCATACTATTTCCTCCTTTTGATAGTATACAGCAATATTTGAAATGTTTCAAGCAAAAATTGCATAGACAAATAAAAAATTGTGTGCCATAATAACAAGGTAACAACACAAATCCAAGAGGGCACTCGGCGTTGCCTACATGCAGAAAGGAAAATTTGAAATGGGAAAATTTATTCTAACCGGCTTTGCTGACGAAATCAGTGCAAATTTAGACGAGCAGATTCAAGGCCTTCGGGACTTGCATATTCAATACATAGAACTGCGAACCATAAATGGGAAAAACGTTTCCGATTACACCCCGGAAGAAATGGTTCCGATTAAAGAGAAACTGGATGCAGCAGGCATCCGCGTTTCTGCAATTGGCTCTCCGATCGGCAAAATAAAAATTACCGATAATCCCGATGCAGATTTGGCGAAGTTCAAAAATACATTGGCACTGGCGAAAGTGTTAGAAACAAAATACATTCGTATGTTTAGTTTTTACATTGATGAGCAGGACGATCCCGCCGTCTATCGTGATGAAGTGATCAAAAGATGGCAAGCATACCTTCGCCTTGCAGAAGGTACAGGGGTGATGCTTTTGCACGAAAACGAGAAGCGGATTTACGGAGACACAGCCGAGCGTTCCCTTGACCTGTTAGAAACCCTGCAATCACCGATTGTTGGAGCAACCTTCGATCCGGCAAACTTCGTTCAATGTTCTGTTTCTACATATCCCGAAGCATTTCATCTTTTAGAAAAGCATATTGTCTACATGCACATTAAGGATGCAGATGGCATGACCGTTGTCCCTGCCGGCATGGGAAAAGGGCACATAAAAGAAATTCTATCGGCTTTAAAGGGGAAAGATATGTTCCTATCGTTAGAACCCCATTTGGCGAATTTTACAGGTTTTAGCAGCTTGGAACAGGGGGACAAAAAACTGGCAGAAGGAGGCAATGCAGAAAAATTCGCACTGGCAGTCAAATCCCTGCGGAGTATCCTAAAAGAGATCGGTGCGGAGGAAGCATAAAGAAAGCGTTTCTTCGGTTATGATTTTTATAGCGTAGGAGTGAAATGACTGCTACGCTATTTTATATTGCAAAGAGATAAGACGCACCTTTACCATTTATTTCGGCTATAAAAAACCGACCTCCTGTCTGCCAGCACAGCAGGAGATCGGTTTTGTTATCCCAGCTTTGTATTTTTCGCTGGAATTCTCTTTCTCTTAGTAGTTTTCTTTTCTTACCTCGAAGAAGCCTTGCGGATGTGCGCATACCGGGCAAACCGTCGGTGCTTTTTTGCCAATCACCAAATGGCCGCAGTTTCTGCACTCCCACATGGTTTCGCCGCTCTTTTCAAAGACAGCGTTCATTTCAACATTTTGGAGCAGGGCTCGATAGCGGTCCTCGTGCGCTTTCTCAATTTCTCCAACCATACGAAAACGCGCTGCCAATTCTTGAAAGCCTTCTTCCTCTGCCTCCACTGCAAAGCGCTCATACATATCGGTCCACTCGTAATTTTCTCCCTCTGCAGCATGGCGCAGGTTTTCCTTTGTGTCACCGATCCCTTCCAGTGCTTTAAGCCATAGCTTCGCATGCTCTTTTTCGTTGTTTGCTGTCTCTTCAAAAATAGCTGCAATCTGCTGATAGCCTTCCTTTTTTGCCACAGAAGCAAAATACGTGTACTTGTTTCTTGCCTGACTTTCGCCGGCAAACGCGTCCATTAAGTTCTTTTCTGTTTTTGTTCCTTTCAAATTCATAACGATACCTCCATCATATTTTTATAAAAAGCAGCGCAAAAGCTCTTCTGTATGGATTGTACCCAAAGACACGCCGCTTAAAACCTTTTTTAATGCTTCCGCATTATGGGGAACACCGCGCAGCTTTCGGCAAATGGATTCTGCATCATCAAGATAATCCCCATATATTACTGCATCCCGTATGATTCCCTCTTGAATATCTAAAAACACTTCTACCCCGCCGCCGACGAAACGGTTTTTTGTATGAAAAGCATATTTCGGCGAGTGCCCGAAATTCCATGCAAACGTATCATATTTTTCTTGTTCCAGCTTTTCAACCGCTTGCCGCTCGTCCTTTGTAAGGATATAAGGTACAGCCTTCGTATGCGCTTTCACATACGCACCAAAGCCAGTGCGAAAGGCCTCTGCTGTAATCGGAATAAAATCAGATATATTGGCCACCCGCCCTGAAACAGAGCGAACCCCTTTCGACCGAATCTTCTCCTCGTCCGGCTTTAATGCTTTTGCAAGCCTTGTCATATCCGCCCCGAGCAGAATACAACCATGATGCAAAAGCCTGTTATGATGCATATACTGCGCGTTGCCGGAAATCTTCTTTCCATCCACCAAAACATCATTTCTGCCGGATACAGCAGCCTCCAAGCCTAAGGAAGCTAAGTAATCCCTTAAAAGTTTAGTAAAGCCTACATAGTCGCCATACGCATCTCGATTTACGATATACGTATAGTTTAGATTACCCAAGTCATGATAAACCGCGCCGCCACCAGAAAGCCGTCTTACCACCGGAATTTTCTCCTTCGTTACGTACGCATAATCAATTTCCGCCATCGTGTTCTGGTTTTTACCGACGATAATAGAGGCCGTATTCTGCCAAAGCATGAACACTTCCTCTTTTTTTTGAAAAAAGACGAATTCTTCCAGCGCAAGATTAAATTGAGGCCTATTACAATCGCTCTCTATATACAGCACCGTTTATCTCCTTAAATCAATTTTTTTGTAAATATCCGCCTGAATTTCCTTCGGCACAAGCCCATCCAGGTTTGCATGAAAGGAGGCTATCTCCTTCACAATGCTGGAACTCAGATACTGGTACTGGGCACTGGTCATCATAAACATTGTTTCAATATTCTGAGACAACTGACGATTTGTCAGCGCCATCTGAAATTCATACTCAAAGTCACTGACTGCACGCAAACCCTTTACAATCACACTGGCATTTTTTTCCTGCACAAAATCCACAAGCAGGCCGCTAAAGCTCACAACCTCAACATTTGAAATATGCTTCGTCACACGCTGTAATAGCTCCTTGCGTTCCGTCACAGAAAAAAGCGGATGCTTGCTGCTGTTTTGTAAAATCGCCACATACACCTTGTCAAAAATCTGCGCCGAACGCTCGATAATATCAATATGTCCGTTTGTCACCGGGTCAAAGCTACCCGGATAAACTGCTGTCTTCATCTTATTCCTCCCCGTTTTCATGACGTATCAACGCCCACGTGGATTCTATTAAATTCGCAAACATGGGATTTTGAAGTGCCTCACAAATAAAGCTTTGTCGCGGCGAATTAATGTCTTCGCCGGAAATCTCCATAAGCCCATACTGCGTACAGAATTCTTTCAGCCGCACAAGCTGCTCCATTGTGTTTCGAGAGGGCATATAGGTTACGGCATCAAAGCCTAAAGCAGAAATCACCTCAAAAAGTGTGGGCAAATAATCATCTTCAAACTTCTGGGTTTTCTTATCGCCGGTTACGGAATCTCCCACGTCACCCAAATACGCGTACCCCAAAATTGCGCCTATTTCATGCGAAAGTTTTACGATTTCCCGCACATCCGGGCACTCCTCTTTTGCATCGATATAAATCATTTCAATGAAACTGCTTTTCAATACCCCTAAAAGATCATACGCCCTAATCGCATTGTCAGGGTCTGAAAGCTGTGCGCGTGCTTTATCTGAAATTTGCACACCCAAAGACTCCAAAAAGCCGCAAATATCATCGGTATAGGCAAGCATTTTATTTGCAAGTGCAAACAAAATATGCCGTTCTGTTACACTGCCGCCCTCGTCCAGTTTGGAAAGGGGTACAACATCCCTGTCAAAATCAATTTGTATGGGTGTCAGTGCATTTATTTTCGCCACCATCTTCCGGTTTCTCTCATTTCGTTTTTCCGTGTAGGGCGCAAAAAAAGCTGCCACCTTGTCGATGTTTTTATGAGGAATCGCATGTATTGTAACATATGCAATCGAATCCTGGTCGGGGTTATTGATTCTTCTTCCCCGCAGGGTTGTATCGGCAAAACTCACGCGGCATTCAACGCCAATCGTAGTCGCAATTCCTGCGATTTTCCCGGCCTCAATAAACTCGCGACAGCCGGCCACAGAATCATGATCCATAATTCCGGCTGTTGTCAGTCCGTTTTGCCTTGCCATCCAAATCGCCATTGTTGGCGAATAGGGAGAGAACGAGTAAAATGTATGAATATGATTGTTGACATGACCGCCGCTTTTCGGTGCAGGATGCGCCGCCACCAGTTTTTCCAGCGTCTTTAACCTAACCGCTTTGCTTTGATCATTTAAAAGTGCTTCCATTCCCTATTTCCTCCTACTTAAGCATTTCCTGCCCACCGGTCACGGGAATAGCTTGTCCGGTTTCATATTCTTGTTCCATGCAGTAGTAGATTGCACGTACAACGTCAATGATATGGCAGCCTCGATTCATCGGTACCTTTGCTTCATAGAATTTCTTTACTTCTTCTACCGTTGTCGCGCCGGGTACCTTGCCGGCATGCAGATACTGGACAAAAAGCCCTTTTTCCGGATGTGTCCACAGCGGACCGTCCAAAAAGTTGCCGGGACAAATGGAATTCACCTTAATCCGATATGGTGTCAGCTCCAATGCAAAGCTTTGGGTAAGGCCGATACCGCCAAACTTACTGCCTGCGTATGCAAAGTTCTTATTGCTGCCTGCTAAGCCGGATTTGGAGTTAATCTGTATAATATCCATATAATAGTCCGGTGCAAAGCGATTCTGAATCTTCATATACATGGTTGCGTACTTTGCACACAGGAAATATGCTGTGTAGTTTACCTTTGTCACCAGTTCCAGCATGTCAACGGTCATATCCTCAAGCGAACCGGCACGTACAATGCCTGCATTGTTTACAAACACATCAATGCCGCCGTATTCCAAGACGGTTTCTATCAGCATATTCTGTACAGAAGCTTCTTCACCAACATTAGCAGTTACTGCAATCGCCTTGCCCATGCCGTGCATGGCAGAAAGCCGTTTTGCATTTTCGTTTGCAAGGTCTGTGCTGAGATCAGCAATGACAACATTTGCACCCTCTTTGCACATCTCCTCCGCAATGCCTTGGCCGAATCCTTGTGCACTGCCGGTAATAATTGCAATTTTTTCCTGAATACGGCCCTTGCCTGCGCCGTCATTTGCACCGTGCTTTGTGCGCACTGCCCAATTTTGAATGTAGTCTGCCAGGTCTTCTTCCATTGGTTTTGCGCCGCCAAACGCCTTGCTATATGCGGCAATCTTTGCGGCATCTATCAACAATGCTTTTGCAAAATCTGCAGTTTTCTTAGAACTTCCATGTGCAAAAACACCCAGGCCTTTCACCGCAACGATTTTCGGCATGCAACCATTTTTTGCGGCAAAAGCCGTTATCTTCTCATCTAAAAGTGCCTATTGTTCATCTATATCCGCTTTGTCCTCTACAAACAAGCACTCGCGTCCGCAGTACACAATGTGGTCCGGAGTAAACGGATTTTGAATGGCAGAAAATGCATTTTCATCTGTAATATAATCATGCATAAGCGCATTATCAAAAAAGGTGACAATGGAAGATGCGCCTTCCCAAAGCCGCATACGCAACATAGGTGCAACTAGCGCTGCCCTTTCCTTGTTGATTTCGACTTCCGCGGTGGCCGCGCACACACCTGCCGCACCCCGAATTGTGTCCAGAACAGTCGTGTATATTTTCTCAATGTCTTCTGCCTGATCTGCCGCTACAAAAATACCATGATTCTGCAGGAGAACAATATCTGCATCCTTATTTTCGTCCGCCTTATACTTTGCCAAGGCATCTCTGACGGTTTTCGTCAGTGCATATCCCGGTTTACTCTCAGCAATCCATACGATGCGATGCCCAAAAAGCTTTTCTGCATGCGCTTTGCCATCTGTTGCGCAAGTAAGGCCATTTACCACCGCGGGATGCAGATGCACCACATATTTTTGCGGAAACAAATTATGTATAAAAGTTTCTACGCTGGGTTCCTTGCCTATTTCCAAGGAAGCGCGCATCAAATCGCAACGCATTTCTTGTTCACGTACTTCAGCATCGTTTGCGTAGTCTTTCTCCCAAACCTTATCCAGTGCACAGCGATCCATTTTAACAAAGCTATCGGCTGTCGCATCTGCCAGCGTAGCACCGGAGCATTTCACATACAAAAATCCGCCGTCCTTTACAGAGGTGTTTCCACCACCGGCCAGTACATACTCCTCATCTGCTCCATACCGACAGGATAATTGAATCAGTTTCTCCATGTTGTTCTCTCCTCTACATTTTTTTGGATATTTCCATAAGCCGCTGTATCTCCCCAGATGATACTTTGGCATAAACAATAGACTTAATTGCCTTTTTTTCTTCCGGTGTAATCCCGTTCTCCATCATTTTGGATACGCTGCTAATTTCACTGGCCGAAAAGCGACCATAGATATTCATGACAAAGCTGCGATCGCTTGGTGAAAGGTTTTTGACAAGTCTGTGTACGCCGCTTGCCTCACTTGGTGCAGATGTAGAAGTGGGTGTAGGTGTGGGTGCGGCACTTGCCTGCGGCTGCTCTTCCGGCACATCCGGCGTTGCCTCCGACGTTGTTTTCTCATGCGAAATCAATTCCTCCCGCATCGATGCAATCATATCATGAAACGGAACGGATGCATCAATCGGATTATCTGAAGCAATGGTTAGCGCTACTTGTATCATTTGTGTCAGTATAAAGTCATATGCATAATATGCCCCAACGGAAACCAATATCGCACAGACTAAAACGCATAATAGCTTCTTCATTACATGTCCTCCATGTTATATTCTACCCTCTTGCTGCAACTGCAAGCTGCATATCTGTATCCACATGTACGCCGCAAGCCTCAATCTGCTCCTTTGCTGCGGCATAGGCTAAGGATGGTGTATTGTTTTCTGCACTGAGGTGCCCCAAAATAATTCTTTTGGTACCAAGGCTTACCAGTCGTGCACATATTGCAGCTGCCTCGCCATTGGATAAATGCCCATATTCCCCTGCAATCCTTTGTTTCAAAGAATACGGATACCGCCCATTTTGAAGCATTTTTGTATCATAATTCGACTCAAGCAAAATCGTATCGCTCCCGGCCAGATACAAAAACAGTCCCTCGTCCATCTTGCCGATATCCGTGGCCACCGTTATCTTCTGCGTGTCCGCGTAAAAATTATATCCTACCGGCTCTGCGGCATCATGCGGCAAAGAAAAAGCCTCCACCTCCATCCCGGCCAATGCAAAACGAACACCCTCCGTAAACGAACGAATTGTATATACCGTACCGATTGTACTATGCATCGCCTCCCATGTGCCACGGCTTGCATACACCGGCAAATGATATTTTCTGGATAAAGTTCCTGCGGATAAAATATGGTCATTATGTTCATGTGTAATTAAAATCGCCGAAACGCTTTGAATGGATTTTCCCTTTTCCTCCAGCGCTGTTTCAATGCGTCTGCCGCTGACACCGGCATCCACCAATACAGCACCGGTTGCAGATTCTACCAAGGTGCAATTCCCACTGCTTCCGCTAAAAAGTGGTGTTAAGCTTATCATTTTGCTCCCCTATTCATGAATGCGTTCTATCGAGGCACCAAGATTTTCAAGCTTTTCAACCAACTTCTCATAGCCCCGATCAATATGCGTAACATTTTCAACCTTTGTGCAGCCTTCTGCCATAAGTCCCGCAATAATCATGCTGGCTCCGGCGCGAAGGTCTGTTGCTTTCACGGACGCACCTTGCAATTTTTCCACACCGTGAATAATGGCACGTTCGTCTGCAATGACAACATCTACCCCAAAACGATTCAGTTCCTCAACGTACTGAAAGCGGGATTCCCACACTCCCTCGATCACCACGCTGGTTCCTTCTGCTTTTGTAAGAAGCGTCACCATCTGCGGCTGTAAATCTGTGGGGAAACCGGGATATGGCATTGTTTTTAAATTAATCTTTTTCAATCTGCCGTTGGATCGAACCCGGATTGCATCATCCATTTCATCAATGATTGTACCTGCCTCCATGAGCTTTGCGGTCAAGGATTCCATATGCTTTGGAATAATATTTTCAATAACCACATCGCCACCGGCTGCGGCAACCGCAATCATATACGTGCCGGCCTCAATCTGGTCAGGAATAATACTATATGTGCCGCCGCCTAAATGCTCCACACCTTGAATACGAATGACATCTGTACCGGCACCTCTTACGAATGCGCCCATCTGATTCAAGAAGTTTGCTAAATCAACCACGTGCGGCTCTTTTGCAGCATTTTCAATAATCGTTGTTCCCGGTGTTCGGCAGGCTGCAAGCATAATGTTAATTGTTGCCCCAACACTCGGGAAATCCAAATAAACCGAATTTGCAAAAAGATGTTTGGCATGTGCGATGACAACATCCCGTTCGATTGTCACATCCGCGCCCAACGCTTCAAAACCTTTTATATGTAGGTCAATCGGGCGGACACCGAAATCGCAACCACCCGGCATCCGCACATGCGCATGATGGAATCTGCCTAAAAGCGCTCCCAAAAGATAATAGGAAGCACGCATAGAACGCGCCATTTCACAATCTGCCATGTAACTGGAAACACCGGTTGCATCAATTTCCAGAATATCATCCGCAGGCCTTTCCACGGATGCGCCCAAATACTTTAAAATGCTGACAATAGCCTCTACATCCTTAATCTGCGGTATATTTTCAATCCTGCATTTTCCCTCTACCAAGAGAACAGCAGGAATAATGGCGACTGCCGCATTTTTGGCACCGCTTATATGCACTTTTCCGTGTAGCGGATTGCCGCCTCGTATCAATAACTTTTCCAAAAGTCACACCGTCTTTCAAAAAATCTTTAGAATTCATATTGTTTCAAGAATAGGATTTTTCTGTTACAGAATATTATACCATTCAAAGCAAGAAAAATCAATGGTTTTTACACTTTTTGCAATATTTGACTGCAAACCCATATTTTATATTCATAGAAAATAATATTTTTTCTTGACAAAACAGAAGATTCATGTTAAAATAGAAAAAGTCATGGGGGTATAGCTCAGCTGGGAGAGCGCTTGAATGGCATTCAAGAGGTCAGCGGTTCGATCCCGCTTATCTCCACCATAACCCGCGCACACGCGGGTCTTTTATTCCATTTATGTAGGGGTATGATGTAATGGTAACATTACGGTCTCCAAAACCGTCCTTGAGGGTTCGAGTCCTTCTACCCCTGCCATAACAAACACAGCCGAACACTCGACAATAGTGGTTTGGCAAAACATATTCGCTGTTACAATAGCAGTAGAATAAGAAAAGCCCCCAGGAAGCTCAATATTAAGCTCCTGGGGACTTTTTTGTAGTAATCTAACATTTACCCTTGCGTGCGTGTATATGCGCATATTAGGCGTTTTGAGAGTATTTTTTCTCTCTAATCTCTCTGTTTTAAGGTTAATAGAGAAATTGTGTAGATTGTTTCTAACAATTCTACATAGAAAACACATTTGTTTCGCTGATTGTTAGAAAACAAAAAGGGAGTCCTCGCAAGGACACCCTTGGTTGCAGTCCTCACGGGATTGTGAAACTCGATCACTCAATACAGTATATCATAGGGCGACTTAAAAAATCAAGTATTTTCATAAAACAAAAAGACCTCCTGGCAGATGGATTGCCAGGAGGCTTTTTATCGTGCATCTTTTGGAAAAATATGCACATTATTTATGAGGCTTAAAATACTTCTATACACAGTTTTATAAAATTCTAAAACTCACTCGTTAATTTCCCGCTAAAGCTATAATAATGTTTATTTGCGTGTAATAAAGCTGAGTGCATAATATTTACCTACTGAATTAGTTTTTATCTTTTTTTGAAAGCATTACCTTGTCGCTTGCAAATTCACTTCCGCTTGCTTTTTCAAACAGTTCAAGGAGTTCGGGAATTGTTAGCTTTTTCTTATCTTCACCCGATATATCTACAATCACTTTACCTTCATGCATCATAATTAGGCGGTTGCCGTATTCGATTGCATCGTGCATATTGTGTGTAATCATAAGTGTTGTAAGATTATCCTTTGAAACAATTTCATCAGTGATTTCCAAAACCTTTTTCGCGGTTTTAGGATCAAGCGCCGCAGTATGCTCATCAAGGAGCAAGAGTTTTGGTTTTTTTAATGTTGCCATAAGCAAGGTTAAAGCCTGTCTTTGACCACCTGATAAAAGGCCAACCTTTGCTGTAAGTCTTTCTTCAAGACCTAAACCAAGAATTTTGAGAAGTTCTTTGTATTCTGTTCTTTCTTTAGATGTAATTCCCGTGCGCAAAGTTCTTCTTTTGCCACGTCTTGCAGCAAGTGCAAGATTTTCTTCAATCTGCATATCCGCTGCAGTTCCTGTCATAGGATCCTGAAAAACCCTGCCCAAGTATTTTGCACGTTTATATTCAGGAAGATGAGTTATATCAACACCGTCAATTACAATATTTCCGCAATCTACGGGATATACACCTGCAATCATATTAAGCATTGTAGATTTTCCTGCACCGTTACCACCAATAACTGTTACAAAATCGCCTTTTGCAAGATGAAGGTCGATACCGTTCAACGCCTTCTTTTCATTTATGGTGCCGGGGTTAAAGGTTTTTTCAACATTCGATATATTAAGCATTTACTTTACCCCCTTTCTGTTTTCTCATATGCTTTTGAGTATATTGTCCTTTCCAATATGGAACTGCAAGGAAGACAGCAACAATTGCTGCTGAAAGAAGCTTTAAGAGATTTGCATCCATTCCTAAAGTAATAACTGTTTGGATAACAATATAATAGATGATTGAACCAAACGCAACAGACAAAAGTCTTAACGCAAAGTTCCTAAAAATCTTACCAAACAATGCTTCGCCTATAATCACTGCGGCAAGACCGATAACGATAGCACCTTGTCCCATTTTAACATCGGCAAAACCCTGATACTGAGCAAGAAAAGCGCCTGAAAATGCCACGAGTCCGTTTGAAAGCATAATACCAAGAACTTTATTGAGGTTTGTGTTGATCCCTTGCGCACGGCTCATGTTAAGATTTGTTCCGGTAGCTCTTATGCTACAACCCATTTCAGTTCCAAAGAACCAATACAAGAGAGCAATCAAAACAATTAAAACCACACCAACTGTTATAAGCGGATTATGGAAAGCAAATTCCTTAACCCAACGAAGCGAAACAAGAAGGTCTGTCTGATTTACATTGACTGATTGATTCGCCTTACCCATAATTTTAAGGTTTATGGAATAAAGTGCAAGCTGCGTAAGTATTCCGGATAAGATGGCAGGAATGCCCATACAGGTA
>JAQXGO010000116.1 GCA_029006755.1 Clostridia bacterium
ATATTGAATGCTGCACCGCGGCCGCCTCTCCAATCCTTCTTGGAAGGACCGTCAACAGTCTTCTGTGTAGCTGTTGTTGCATGAACAGTTGTCATAAGGCCTTCAACTAAACCGAAGTTATCGTTGATGACCTTTGCCAAAGGAGCTAAGCAGTTTGTTGTGCAAGAAGCATTTGAAATAACTGTCATATCCTTTGTATATTTATCATTGTTAACACCCATAACAAACATGGGAGCATCTGCAGACGGAGCGGAAATAACAACTTTCTTTGCGCCTGCCTTCAGATGTGCAGAAGCCTTTTCTGTTGTTGTGAATACGCCGGTAGATTCTACTACGAATTCTGCGCCACATTCCTTCCAGCCAATTTCTTCCGGATTCATTGCTGCAAAAACACTGATTTCTTTGCCGTTTACAACCAGCTTGCCGTTCTTAGCTTCAACATCACCTTTGAACTGGCCGTGCACTGTGTCATAACGAAGCATGTAAACCATGTAGTCAACATCGATAAACGGATCGTTAATACCAACAATATCAACCTTGCCCGTTTCAACTGCCGCTCTGAAAACCAGACGGCCGATTCTGCCGAATCCATTAATACCTACTTTTACTGCCATTTGTAAAACCTCCATTTATTTATTCCACGGTAATCGATTCAATTACCGGTTTGGTCACAGGTGTTTCCCCCAAAACGGGTGTTTTCGCTAGTGCATCGAGCACTTCAAAGCCCTCTGTCATTTCCCCAAAAGCTGCATACTGTCCATCCAAAAAGCTTGCATCATCATGGCAAATAAAGAACTGCGAACTTGCGCTGTTCGGCATATTGGTTCTTGCCATAGAAATAACGCCACGCTTATGGGATAAATCATTCTTTTCAAAACCGTTTGCAGCAAATTCGCCGCGAATCGTTTTTGCAGAGCCGCCCATCCCGGTTCCATCCGGGTCACCGCCCTGAATCATAAAGCCTTCTACAATTCTATGGAAGGTAAGACCATTGTAAAAGCCTTCATTAACTAAATCAACAAAATTCGCTACCGTTTCCGGTGCTTTATCAGGATAAAGCGCAAGTTTCATTACGCCGCCATCCTGCATCACAATCTTAATGTTCACAATTTCGCCCTCCTTATACCTTGTTGATGCATTTTCTTCCGGCATGCTATCCACCACCGGGGCTTCGGTATGCACGCCGCAACCTGCGATCACAAACAAAATACACAGGCAAAGCAGTAAAACATACATCCCTTTTCTATTCATAACAGGCTCCTTTTTATCCATAAAATCCTTCAAACACAAAATTTCGCCTTGCTGTTTATTATAACGGAATATCAGGAAAAATGCAAGCTATTTTTTATTTTTCGGCACTATAGCCAAATTCTTCTGCAATCAGTGCCTTCGTTTCGTCATCGTTTGGATACCAAAAGGCAGCCTCCGCCTTGGTAGTGCCCGGCAGCATGTACGTATTGGTTTCATATTTCAAAATACTGCCGGCATAGGAAACGATATCGGTAACACGAAGGTTACTAATCACATTATCTGTCACCTTATCGTACACTTCGGAAACCTTCGGTAGATATTTTAGGCGCAGCTTCTGTTCAATCATCGCCTGGATAAATTCCTGCTGCACAGCCACTCTCTCAATATCGCCCATCGCATAGTCATGCCGATAGCGTACAAGGCCTTCCGCATCATGTCCATTCAAGACCTGCAGCCCCGGTTCAAGGTGAATATGCAAATCCTGCAGCGGATCATCATAATGATATGCACGCTTTACGTTAAATTCAACACCGCCCAGCTCATCCACAATATCCTCGAACGCCTGCAAATTGATAATCGCAAAATAGTGAATGGGCAGACCGGAAACCTGCGAAACTGTTTTAATAAGGAGTTCCTCCTTTTTAAGCCCTTTATAGCCTGCATAACTATATACAGAATTAATCTTCCGGTTAGAGCCTCCCACATGAACGCGTGTATCTCTTGGAATAGAAAGAATAGATATTTTTTCCGTTTTGCTGTTCACAGATAAAACCATCAGGACATCTGTATTCTCTCCTACGTGGTCCTGCCCTACAAGCAAGAAGTTCACAATGCCGTCATCGCCGATTGAGGAAAGTGCATTGCCATGCTCACCGGCAGAAAAGGGGCTGGTCGTATACCACGCCATGCCAACGCCGCCCACAACAGCAACAATTCCTAACAGCAAAACCAAAAGAACCGTAAAAAACTTTTTCACATTCATACTATTTTCTCCTAGGCAAACATCACCGATATCGTATTTACAATGATCGATCTTCCTAAAAAAGGACATGATTTAGGCTGCCCCATAAGGACAGCCCAATTTGGTGGAGGGGGGTGGATTCGAACCACCGAAGTCACTGACAACAGATTTACAGTCTGCCCCCTTTGGCCACTCGGGAACCCCTCCAAATATGTGGAGCTGGTGATGGGACTCGAACCCGCAACCTGCTGATTACAAATCAGCTGCTCTGCCAATTGAGCTACACCAGCGTTTCGTCAACGCATAAAGTATAATAGCATACTTGTCTATGTTTGTCAAGACTTTTTTTATTTTTTTATTTTTTATTTTTGATCCCTGTGTTGCATAGATTTTCCGTTTTGGGAAAGCATATCCTTTGGAGGTTTACATTATGATGCGGAAATTAACAGAAATTCTCACTGATTTAAAAAGAAGACATTGTGTCCCCGGCATGAATGATTTTCCGGAGAAAGACGTTGCCATTTCCAAGAATATAGATGTCAATTTGAAAATTGTACAGGATCTATTCGGGAATAGCGAGGACGTTATTCTGCGTCCTTTTGCCTTTCAACAAACCAAAACCCGCGGTGCGTTAGTTGCCATTGACGGTCTGATTTCCTCGGAACGTGTGGCCTTGGATATTTTAAAGCCGATGATGTATGGCAGTATCCAGGAATCCCCCTCAAGGCCACGGACTATGCAGGAAGTCCAGAAAGCCTATATGATTGCCGGTGAAGTTAAGGAAGGAAAAACCTTCGGAGACTTGGCTGAAGGCTGTTTAAGCGGAGATGTCGCCCTTTTTGTAGACGGCATTGCCAGCATTTTAATTATAAACACAAAGGGGTATCCCAAGCGAAGCATTGAAGATCCGCAAACGGAATCCGTACTGCGCGGCCCCCGCGAGGGTTTTATCGAAAACAAGCGCACAAACACTGCCCTTCTGCGCCGCAAAATCAAAAATCCGAACCTTATGGCAGAATCGGTCATTATTGGTAAAAAAACGAATACGGAAATTACCATCATGTATCTGCGTAACATGGTAAGCGACACGCTTCTAAAAGAAGTGCGTACTCGGCTTTCCGCTATTCATACGGATGATATATTAGACTCCGGCTATATTGAGCAATGCATTGTTGACGGCTATTCTCCCTTTTTCACCACGATCGCAAACTCTGAAAAGCCGGATGCGGTCGCCGCAAAAATTTTAGAAGGGCGTGTGGCTATTATTGTAGACGGTTCCCCCACTGTGTTAATCGTTCCCACTTTTTTTGTTGAAAACTTCCACACCACGGAAGATTATTATATTGCACCCATCTTTGCCTCGGCTCTGCGGCTTGTGCGGCTTCTTGCCTTTCTCATCAGTGTGACAGTTCTTCCGTTTTATGTTGCACTGGGCACCTATCATCAAGAGCTTATCCCCACCGAGCTTTTGATTACCATGGCTGTAGCAGAGGGAAATACCCCTTTTCCTGCCGTGGTAGAGGCCTTTATTATGATTATTGTATTTGAAATTCTAAAGGAAGCCGGCGTGCGTTTGCCGCGTCCAGCCGGCCAGGCTGTCAGTATGGTCGGCGCAATTATTATTGGTGAAACCGCTGTTTCCGCCGGCATTATCGGTGCCCCCATGGTTATTTCCGTCGCAATGACGGCAGTTTCCGCCTTTGCTGTGCCATCCCTAGCCAACGCTTCCACCTTGATGCGGCTTTTTCTTTTGGCACTGGCAGGCTTTTTGGGCGGTTTTGGAATGACATTAGGGATTCTTTGCATATTTTTCCATCTATCCTCTCTTTCCTCCTTCGGAATTCCTTATTTATACCCCTTATCGCCCTTCCAGCCGGCTGATCTGCGGGAATCTATCCTGCGTAGGCCTCCGCGCCTTTTTCTGTTCCGTACGTTTGGCATTTCCAAGTGCAGTCCTCGGAATCAGCGCCCATCTCAAATAGGAGGTACGCAAAAGTGAAGCGTTTTTTGGCTATTACCCTATGCTTGTTTATTCTCTTAACCCTATGTGGCTGTTGGAATCGACGTGAAATCGGCAATCTTTCCATTGTTATGGGCTTTGCCGTGGATACAGCTGAAAAAGAAAAGGACAAAATAGAAATTACGTCCCAAATTGCAAACACCAAAGGCGCCTCCTCTGAAGAAAACGGCCCGAATGTGCACTTTAAAAATATTACCATAGAGGGGGACTATGTATTTCCCTCCATTCGTGCCTCCGTTTCCAAAGCCGGCTCCAAACTGTATATGGCGCACAACTTTGTTGTCATTTTCGGGCAAGAGGCTGCGGAACAAGGTATTTTAAAATATATGGACTTTTTTATGCGCGACCATGAAATGCGGCTTTCCACCAATCTTTTGGTTGCCCGCGGGCGCGGGGCGGACATCTTGAATGTATCTGCCGGCTTTCAGAAAATCCCCGCCCTCCATATCAAAAACCTGATTGATTCACAGGAGCAGCTTTCCAGTGGCTTCACGGTGACAGCAATGGATTTTTGTAACCGTGTGTATAGCAAAAAGTCGGCACCGCTCATTCCTATAATTGAAATTGACGATAGCGGAGAAGAAGAGCAACTTCGCATGTCCGGCACCGCCGTCTTTGATGAAAACAAAATGATTGGAGAAATGGACAACTATGAAACTCGCGGCGTTCTTTGGGCGACCGGTGGGGTGTCGCAAGGCGTTGTCGTTACATCCCCTGCCGAAAATGAGTTTATAGGCATGGATGTTCTGCAATCCAGCGGGGGCACCAAAACCGAAATTGATGAAAACGGAAAAGTGACAATGGTGATTCAGGCAAATGTAACCGGCACCTTTGACAGCGAACGCGGCTACGAGGATTATACAACAGAGGAAGGTCTCAAAACAATGACAGGTGCCTTTTCCAGAGAAGTGGAAAGTGAAATCCGCAGTGCCTTGGAGAAGAGCAAGGAGCTAAAAAGCGATGTTTTCGGCTTTTCCGAAATTCTCTTTAAATCGGATCCGCAGCTTTGGGAGAAAATGCAAAATGAGGATTTTTATGACCTCCCGGTTCGCATTGAGGTAACATCCCAAATTCTTACCTCTGGCCGCTTACGTTTCCCGATCAACTAATCAAATCAAAAGGAGCCTGTTTATGATTGCAAATCGTCAGTTTGTATTCGCAATTGCCTCTTTTATTGCAAGCACTACTCTTTTTACCGCTTACATTGCACAGATTGCCAAGCATAATTCCTGGATTATTTTGCTTTTAGCCGGTGTACTAAGCCTACTTGTCATTCTGCTTTATTCCGGCCTTACCAAGCGTTTTCCGAAAGCAGGCCTGATGCAGATTCACAGTGCTGTCTACGGCAAAAAACTCGGACTTTTTCTAAACATTTTATATATTGTCTTCTTTCTATTGCTTGCCTTTTCCACCACGCGTAATGTGTCGAATTTTTTTATCACCTACATTATGCCGGAAACCCCCATCAATTGTATTATTCTCTTTATGACTGCCGCCTGTGCTTTTGCAGTCGGCACCGGCATGAAAAATCTATTCCGAAACGCTTGCTTTTTCTTCTTGTTAGCCGCCTCGATCACCCTGACCAATTTTTTTCTTCTAATACCCAAAATGCATCTTTCCAACTTTCTCCCTCTCTTGCAAATAGGATGGGACACATACTGTCAGGGAACGCTAAGTGTCGCCTCCGTACAGTTTTGCGAAATCATTGCATTCCTGTCTTTCCTTCCCTTTTTGCCGGAAAACACAAATACAGGAAGGGCCTTGATTTATGGTCTTCTCTTGGGTATTGGCATAAACCTTTTGACCTTCGTACAGGATATTGCCGTTTTAGGTGTTAGCGTTTCCTATCTGAGCACTCCCTCATACGAATCCGTACGTTTGATACATGTGATGGATGTTTTCACACGTCTTGAAATTCTGTATGCATTTTTAATGCTTGTGTTGCATATTTTCAAGATCAGTATTCTGTATTGTGCAATTATACAATGTATTCGGGATGCTTTTCATCCGCGCTTTTCCTCCAATCTTCCGCTTGTTCTTTCCGTCGGCATTGTCATCGCCCTCTGTGCAATATTCTTCTTTTCTACCGGGATTCATCTGCCGCAATGGCGGCGAAACACCGGTATGTATGTATTCAGTGCTTTTGAAATTGCACTTCCGCTTATCACCTTCCTGATTGCCCTGTGCAGAAGAAAAACTCTGAATAAAAATTAAATATTTTTTCATTTCTATTGCATATATTTTCATTTTGATATATAATACATCAAAAGATAGGGCATACACCTGCCATTTTGGCTTTCGGCCTGCCGATGATGCAAGGAGGAATACTATGCAATTACAAGAGGTTATTGCTTTCGATAAGCATAGCTATATGAATACGTTTGGGGATCGTTTGCCGGTCATGTTCACACATGGGCGCGGAATGTCGCTCTATACGGAAGAAGGCAAGGAATATAAGGATTTCTTTGCCGGCATTGCCGTATCGGCATTGGGCCACGCCCACCCCATTTTGACAAAGGCGCTGCATGCGCAGGTGGACAAGCTTTTACATACTTCTTCTCTATATTATATAGAAGCACAAGCCAAGCTGGCCAAAACCTTAACCGACCGCACTGTGGCAGATAAAGTCTTTTTCTGCAATTCCGGTGCAGAGGCAAACGAGGGCGCAATTAAGCTTGCCAAAATTTACCACTATAAAAAAGGCGACGGCAAAACCGATATTATCACCGCCAATCGTTCCTTCCATGGACGTACACTTGCCACCGTTTCCGCGACCGGTCAAGAAAAATATCAAAAACCATATGCTCCGCTGATGCCCGGCTTTTCTCATGTGCCGATTAACGACATTGCTGCCTTCCAAGCGGCTGTTACACCGAAAACCGCCGCTGTTATTTTAGAACCCATTCAAGGGGAAAGCGGTGTGCATGTCCTGACGGACGAGTACCTACAGGCTGTACGAGACATTTGTACAAAGAATGATATTCTCTTAATTTTTGATGAAGTGCAAACCGGTATGGGGCGCACCGGCAAGCTGTTTGCCTATATGCACACGCCGGTTCTGCCCGATATTTTTACTTCTGCAAAAGCTTTAGGCGGCGGCGTGCCGATCGGCGCCGTTTGCGCGCAGGATTTTGTTGCAAAGGCCTTTTCCCCCGGCGATCACGGCGGTACCTTTGGCGGCAATCCGCTTGCCTGCACGGCAGGCCTTGCCGTATTTGAAGCCTTTGATAAAGAAGGGCTTGTAGAAAATGCAGCAGAGATGGGCACATACTTCCAGACCTGTCTTTCTGCAATTGCCCCGGTGCGCGGACGCGGTCTAATGCTTGGTGTTGCCTTCCCCGGCCGTGCAAAAGAAATTGCCGGTGCTCTTTTTGCCCATGGTTATTTGGTGGGTGCGGTCGGTGATGACACTTTGCGGATTCTCCCGCCGTTGATTGTGACAAAAGAAGATATTGATTTATTTGTAAAGGAGCTAAAAGAAATCCTATGAAACATTTTATAAGCCTGCACGATACCTCAAAAGATGAAATCGATGCCCTTCTTGCTCTGGCTGCCAAATTAAAGGCGGAAACAAAAAGCGGGATTCCCCATCCCCTTTTGAAAGGGAAAACCCTGGGCATGATTTTCACAAAGTCTTCCACCCGTACCCGCGTTTCCTTTGAAGTAGGTATGCACCAGTTAGGCGGCCATGCCTTGTTTTTAAGTTCCAATGATATTCAGTTGGGCCGCGGTGAAACCATTTATGATACAGCCAATGTGCTTTCCCGGTTTTTAGACGGTGTTATGATTCGTACCTTCGCCCATAGTGATGTAGAGGACTTTGCTAAATTCGGACAGATTCCGGTCATCAATGCGCTCACCGACCTTTTGCATCCCTGCCAGATTTTAGCTGATCTTATGACCATACAGGAGCACAAAGGGCATCTTGCCGGATTAAAGCTCGCCTATATCGGTGACGGCAATAATATTGCCCATTCTCTCTTATATGGCTGTGCCAAGGTAGGGATGGATGTTGCGATTGCTTCGCCGGCCGGCTACACCTGTGATCCCACTGTCGTAAAAAATGCCATGGAGGATGCCAAAGTCTCCGGTAGTCACATTCTCATGACCGAAGATCCTGTTTCCGCCATTTCGGATGCAGACGTTGTCTATACCGACACCTGGTGTAGCATGGGGCAAGAAGCAGAAAAGGCCGCACGCGCTAAGATTTTTGCGCCTTACACCATAGATGCCAAACTGTTTGCCCAC
>JAQXGO010000117.1 GCA_029006755.1 Clostridia bacterium
GGGGAACCGGTGTCACCCTCATGCATCTTATAAGTACTGATGATCTCACTCTTTACGTCCTTTTCCATATCTTTCACCTCCTTGTTTTCTATAAACCCCATGCCGCAGCGCAAAAGGTTGGTGATTCCAAAAGCCCAGCGGCAGGTTTTTTTGTATTTTATCATATTTTCATGGTCTTGTCAAATATTTTCCTAATTTTTCTTTTTATGCTTTGTTGAAAAGCAAATGGATGGACGACAAAATTGTAATTGCGCCCCTTTTGCTCCACTCCTCCTTCTTTTGATTTACTGAAATTTGTCATTGCTCGGTTTTTTTCCCACTTTGTAATATACACTCAAATGGTTGTTTGCATCACAAGTTGCTAAAAACACGTCTTCTACATGTTTTATTTTTTGCTTAGCCAATTCATTCATAAGCCATGTCGGGTTATTGCCTGTGCTTTTGAGATTCTCTTCCAAAATGTATCCGTCCAAAATCACGTTGTAGACAGGTCTTTCCTGTTGTGGTGTTATTTGCAAATCCTGCGGCGTTACCGGGCGAAGCTCTGCCTTGGGTAAAAATGATATTCTGCCATCGGGTTCCATAATCGCTGTTTCTAAATCTGCCAGATTAAAATATCCGTTCACCCTGCACTGATTTAAAAATTCGTTGATATTGATTCGTGCCTTTGTGAAGTTTCTGTCGTATATTTTGCCCTTGTCATACAGTAAGACAGATCTCCCCACAAAAAGACGACGCATCGATATGGATTTGGAAACCAGAATGCTGATAATGAACACCACAAGTCCGTAAACAGTCATAGCTACCAGAGGTTTTAAGAAATCTCCTTCCAGTGATGTTGCCATTTCTGCTGCAATGGAACCGATGGTAATGCCGTTAATATAATCGAACAGGTCCAACTGCGACATCTGCTTGTTCCCAATCAACTTTGTAATGATAAACAAGGCAATGATAGAACCTAAAGCAGAAAATAAAATATTTAAAATATCCATAGTGCTACTATTTGCCGAATGTTCTTTTTTTATGCATGAGAGCTAAAAAAACAGCGCAGCCAACAGCTGAGTACAAAGGATAAACTATCCCAAAAGGTAGGTGCTTTGACGCTTTCTACATCTTCTCCGTACCAAAGCGTAGTTTCGCCCATCTTGACTCCATTTATATAATACTCTGCCTTCCCGGCCGAGTCCCCCAAGCGAATCGGTGCAATGGCTTTTGACGGCAGGCAAAGTTTCACCTCTGTCTTTTCGCCATCCATTATGGGCAAGGCTATTGCCTCCCCGCATAAAATCTCCACTTGGCTTTGTGTACCATTTTCCAAAGGCAAAGCTTCAATTACGCCTTTTTGCAACACTGTTTTTTTCTTTACCTTTGAAAACCCGTAATCCAGCATACGCATATGGTCATTCCAATCATCCGGCGCGCAAAGCGTGACGGCAATCAGCTCCACTCCTTCTCGTTCGGCCGCCGACACCAAAGTGCGGCCCGCTGCTTTTGTATACCCTGTTTTTACACCAATTGCTCCCTCATACATGGAAAGCAATTTGTTATGATTATGCAGGCTTCTGTTTCCAACCGTGGCATGTTTTTTAGAAACAATTTCACGGAAGATTGGATTTCTCAGTGCTTCTCCTGCAATCCTCGCAAGATCCAGCGCCGTGGTATAATGTGCCTCATCATGCAAGCCGTTTGGGTTTTTAAACTGCGTATTTTCACATCCCATTGCCTTAGCCCTTTCCGTCATTTGCGCAGCGAAGCTGTCCACATCTCCCGCAAGATGCTCCGCAATTGCCACTGCCGCATCATTGCCGGAGGCAAGCATAAGGCCATATATCAGGTGTAAAAGCGGCAACTGTTCACCTTCCTTTAAATACATCGCACTGCCTTCCTGATAAGCCGCATTTCGGCTGACGGTGACAATTTCATCCGGATTACCGTATTCCAAGGCCAAAAGTGCTGTCATGATTTTTGTTGTACTGGCCATCGGCATACGCGTTTCTGCATTTTTTGCGTAAATAGTCTTCCCGGTTGCATACTCTATTAAAACGGCGCTTACCGCTGAAACTTCCATAGCCTGCACCTTGCAAGGCAAAAGAAGCACTGCCAAAATGACACAAATAATTTTCATCATAAAATAAACACCTCAATAACACAATATGTCATTCAGGTGTTTGATATGTCATTTAAAAGAGGGAGAGCTGCCCATCATCCGTTTCTTCTTCCGTCGCCGGATAATAGCCGCCGGAAGGAATATTCCGGCTCTTATATTGCGCTGTTTCCTCCGTAGTAAGCTGCATCGCAGACAGCGTATGTCCTTTCCGCATTTTCATAACTTGTACGCCCTGCGTACCGCGTGTGGATTTCGGTTGGATGGCTGCAGTCGGAAAAGTCAAAATCTTGCCGGAGGTACTGAAAAGCGTTATCTCCGTATCCTCTTCAATAAATAAAATAGAAACCAAAGGCGATGCCCCGCCATAAGCATTCTGTAACTTCTTTCGGTTTAGCTTTGTCGCATAACTTGCCATCTCTGTTTTGGCAATTTTACCATTTTCAAAACCGAAGAGCATATAGCCGGTATATTTATCTGTCGGCACTGCATACACAATCCGTTCTTCTGCACTAAGCCCCAAAAGGTTCGGTAAAAACTCGCCCAATGCACTTGCCTTGCAGTCCTGTACTTCGCAAAGCCTTAACTTATATACATTCTGCATGTTGCTAAACAGCAAAACATCCCAACGATTGGATGCATCAAACTGCGTTAAAATTACGTCATCTTCCTTCAGCTTTTGCTCCGAAGCCGAGCGAAGCGATACTAAAGAAATCTTTTTTAAATAGTTATCCCGCGTAAAGAATATTTTTACATTATAGTCCTCAACTTCATCCGACTCAGTACATGGTTCTACATCTTCACCGGCAATAATCTGCGTTTTTCTTTCCTTGCCATACTTCTTAGCAATCTTTTGCAGAGACTCAATCACCAGCTTTTTAATCGCCTTTTCACTTTCTAAAGTTGCCTTCAGATTCTGAATTTCATCTGCCAGTGCATCCGTTTCGGCCGTACGCTTAATAATGTATTGTTTGTTTAAATTCCGAAGCTTAATTTCTGCAACAAATTCTGCCTGCAAACGGTCAATCTCAAAGCCTTCCATCAGGTTCGGTACAACCAATTCGTCTGCTTCGGTCTCTCTTACAATACGAATAGCCTTATCAATATCTAAAAGAATCATTTTAAGACCTAACAAAAGATGCAGTTTATCGGATTTGTTCTGAATATCAAACCGAATGCGCCGCCGGATACATTCCATGCGGAATAACGTCCATTGCTGCAAAATCTCCCGTACGCCCATAACGCGCGGACTGCCATTGATCAATATGTTAAAGTTACAACTAAAAGAGTCCTCAAGACTTGTCATTTTATACAGCTTTTTCATAAGCTTGTCTGCATCTGTGCCGCGTTTTAAGTCAATAGTAATTTTAAGACCGCTTAAATCTGTTTCATCTCGAATATCGGTAATCTCTCGAATCTTATTTCCTTTAATGAGTTCTGCAACGCGGTCAATAATTACCTCTGTTTTTGTAGTATACGGGATTTCCTTTATTTCAATACAGTTATTCTGTTTATCATATACATATTTTGCACGAAGGCGAAAGCTTCCCCTTCCCGTTTCATAGATCTTATCCATTTCTGCCGCATTGACGATAACATACCCGCCGGTAGAAAAGTCCGGTGCAGGCAGGGTTTCCCGCAGATTACAGTTTTCATTTTTTAAGTACTGTACTGTCGTTTCGCATAGCTCCGTCAAATTAAAGCTACAGATATTACTTGCCATACCAACCGCAATGCCTTGGTTTGGACTGACAAGAACTGACGGGAACGTGACCGGGAGCATCGTAGGCTCCTGCATCGTTCCATCATAGTTGTCGACAAAATCCACCGTGTCTTTATCAATTTCCCCAAAAAGTTCTGCACATATACCATCCAGTTTCACCTCTGTATAGCGTGGTGCAGCATACGCCATATAGCTGCTGAAATGCTTGCCAAAGTTTCCCTTGGAATCCACAAACGGGTGTAAAAGAGCCTCATTTCCAGTTGTAAGGCGAACCATCGTTTCATAAATTGCCGCATCTCCGTGCGGATTCAGCTTCATGGTCTGGCCCACGACATTTGCCGACTTTGTCTTTGCTCCCGTAAGCAGCCCCATTTTATACATGGTATAGAGGAGCTTTCTGTGGGATGGCTTAAACCCATCAATCTCTGGGATTGCCCGGGAAATAATGACGCTCATCGCATAGGGCATATAATTCTTTTCCAGTGTATCTGTTATGCGTTGGTCAATGGGTGGATTTGTCATAACTTCTATTTCTCCATTTCAAAAGTATACCGCAACCATTCCGCGCAGGTGTCTGCCCATGCAGACATCATTGGCAAATCTGTTGCCAGGCCTTTCCCATGGCCTCCAAAGGGATAGACATGCAGTGCAAAAGGAATGGATTTCCTGCGCAAAGCTGTTGCAAGCTGTAAGGAATTTTCTACAGGAACAGCTAAATCATCAGAAGCATGCCACATAAAGATTGGTGGCGTGTTTTCCGTTACGTTTTCTTCAGCAGAAAAACGTCTTATAAGTGTCCAATTATTCATCTCATCTCCAAGAAAACTCTCCCTGGAGCCGTGGTTTGCATAACTAGCTAAGGATACTACCGGATAGCACAGAACAGAAAGATCCGCACGGCTGCTGACTTTGTCCACCGGATCATTCTCGTTCAGTTCTGCCATGTCATAGCAAAAAGCCGTGCAGGAAGCAAGATGTCCTCCTGCAGAGAAACCTAACGTGCCTATTTTCTGCGGATCTATACCAAATTCCGCCGCATGATAGCGCACAAACCGCACCGCACGCAGTGCATCGGCCAGGATGGCTTTGTATGTATATGGATGAATGCGATATTCTAAAACAAATGCATGGATTCCAATACTGTTTAACCACTGTGCGACCGGTTCCCCTTCATGATAGGCACGGTGGGTGTAGCCGCCGCCCGGAAACACAATCACACAAGGGCGAACCGCATCGCCTTCCAATAAATAGGGAATGATTTCCGTTTCCGGTTGACCGATTGCTTCATCATAATAAGGTGTGCCATTTTCCCATAATTTCATTTCACTGATCTCCTTCTGCCGCATTGCGGCCTTAAATAATTTCTTTTACCAATTTAAAAACCATAGCAACTGTTTTTTTGCGAATGGTTTCTCTATTACCTCCAAGGCGAAGTGTTGCAACTGCTGTGCCGCCGGCATAGGATATGCCCACATAAACCAAGCCGACCGGTTTTTGCCTTCTTCCACCGCCCGGTCCGGCAATGCCCGTAGTGGAGATTCCAATATCCGCACCGCTTCTTTTGCGAACGGCTACGGCCATTTCTGCCGCGGTTTCACGGCTGACTGCGCCATGCTTTGCCAAGGTTTCCTCCTGCACGCCCAGCCGTACCTTTGCCGCATTTGCGTATGTTACAACGCCTTCTAAAAATACGCTCGACACGCCGGCAACATCCGTAATAGCAGCACTCAGCATGCCGCCTGTACAAGACTCTGCCACAGCTACTGTTTTGCCACTCTGTATAATATGGCGCACGACCATTTCCTTCTCAGACATCCACATACTCTGTCTCCTCTATTGCCTTCTTGATTAAACCTTCTGCATCAATGAGCGCTTCGGATTCCAGAATTTTAGAAAGTTTTGGTTTCGTTGCAGGATGCTTCGGTACAAAAATTGTGCAGCAATCCTCATAGGGTAATATGGACGTTTCGTAACTGTCAATCTCTCTTGCGACAGAAATGATATCCTCTTTATCCATACCGATTAGCGGTCTAAAACAGGGCATATCGGCACAAGCATCTGTCACTGCAATCGCCTCGAGCGTTTGGCTTGCCACCTGTCCTAAGCTCTCCCCGGTAACCACTGCCCCTGCACCGCTCTTTTCTGCAAGTGCACAAGCAATACGCATCATCATGCGCCGCATTAAAATGGTCAAATGCTCTGTCGGGCATTTTGCCTTCATTTGCAGTTGCTGTTCCGTAAAGGGCACAATATGCACACGCATACCGCCAGTATATTTAGCCAGAATCCGAGCCAAATCCAGCACCTTTTCTTTCGCCTTTTCACTTGTAAAGGGAGGAGAAAAGAAGTGCACTGCATCCATAACCGTGCCTCGTCTTGCCAGCATATAGCCTGCGACCGGACTATCAATGCCTCCCGAAAGCATCAGCATAACCTTGCCGGCTGTGCCGGTTGGCATACCGCCCGGTCCCTTTATCTTCGCGCCATATACATATGCGCCGCCCTCGCGGATTTCCACGCTGACGACCACCTCTGGTGCATGCACGTCGACCGTAAGATGAGGAAAAGCCTCTAAAAGCATACCGCCAATTGCTGCACTCACCTCCGGAGAAGCCTTCGGAAATGTTTTGTCCGCACGTTTGGTTTCCACCTTAAAGCTCTTATATTGATCCATAGGAATATATTCAATGGCAGCTTTTCCAATCGCGTCTATATTCTTTTCGCATATCCCGGCGCGTACAATATAAACAACGCCGAAAACACGTTTCACCTTTTGTATAATTTCATCTACATCTGCGCCCTCTGACGGTTCGGCATACAGCGTTGCGCGGGATTTATAAACTTTTGCCGTTTTCCCGACTGCATGCTGAATATTTTTGACAAGTTTATCCTCAAATATGTGCCGATTCAGTCCCTTCAGAATGATTTCGCCATACTTAATTAAAACAATTTCCTTCATATACAACTCCTTAAACTGCTGCCATCAGCATTGGTATAATAGTCTGAATAATACGGATCGCTTCCTCTATTTCCGCTTCCGTTGTTGTATCCGAAAGACTAAAGCGAACACCGCTATCCGGATTCGGCGCATCCATTGCCCGAAGCACATAACTTTTTTCCGATCGTGCCGCTGCACAGGCAGACCCACTCGACACGCAAACACCGGCGTTTGAAAGTGCATTCGTAACCACCTCGGACGGAAGCTTTCCGAAGGAAACATTTAAAATATGCGGCAGTGCATCTTGCGGACTATTGATATAAACACCCGGCATTGCCGAAAGGGCTTGCCGAAGGCGAGCGGATAAAGCATACACCTTATCCTGCGAGCCCAGTGCCCTGCAAGCGGCAGCAAACGCTGCAATTGCCGGTAGATTTTCCGTGCCCGGCACAATGTCTTTTTCCTGCCCACCGCCAAAAATAGAAGGCCGCAAATGCACGCCTTGCGCTATATATAATGCTCCTGCGCCACGAAGGCCATGCATTTTATGTGCACTGACCGAAATGAAATCAGCACCCCATGCGCGCGGCATAATTGGCAGCTTCCCGAAGGACTGCACACAATCGGTATGAAACAGTGCCCTTGGACAGATGGCTTGCATTGTTGCTTTTATTTTTTCTACCGGCATAATTGCGCCGGTTTCATTATTCACATGCATCACGCTCACCAAGACTGTATCTGCCGTTAACGCCTCTCGAATCGCTTCCTGCGAAACAACGCCATCTTTGCCGGGTTTTACGTAGGTTACACGCACGCCTTGCTTTTCTAAAAAGGCGCAGGTGCTCTTTACTGCCGGATGTTCAATAGCCGTTGTAACCACACTGCCGCCCTGCTTCGGATTGACCGCACCTAAAACTGCTAAATTATCCGCCAGCGTACCGCCGCTTGTAAAATAAATTGTGCTCGGCTCTGCATGCATAGCGGCCGCTACCGTTTCACGCGCCGCCTTTAACAGCTTGGCCGCCTCCGTCCCCGGCGCATGCACCGAGGAAGGATTCCCGAAAACGGATTCCGCCGTATGCCGAAAGGCATCCAGCGCTATCGCAGATGGTCTTGTTGTTGCACTGTTATCCAAGTAAATCATGAAAAACTCCCTTTATTACATTCAACCACTTTTATTATCATAGCGGAAAGTTTTATTTTTGTCAAGTTTTTGTTGACAAAATCAGTAAATAATGAAATAATAATAGAAAAAGCATCAGGAGGCTTTTATGTATGATATTTTAATTGTCGGTGGAGGCCCAGCTGGCCTTTCTGCAGCCCTTTACGCCTCTCGTGCCGGCATGAAAACACTTTTGTTTGAACGAATGATGACAGGCGGTCAGCTTGCAACCATTGAAAGAATAGAAAATTATCCGGCAGCCGCTCCGATATCCGGGACGGAGCTCGCCGGCCGATTCATGGAAGATGCTACCCGCTTCGGTACTGAATTTAAGTTTGAGGATGTTCTTTCCATTGAAATTGCGGATGCGGTAAAGACGGTCAATACTGCTTTTGGCCAATACGAGGGCAAAACCCTTATTCTTGCCACAGGGTCTGAACCAAAACATTTATCGCTTCCGAATGAAGATCTGTTGCATGGGCGCGGCGTTTCTTATTGCGCCACCTGCGACGGTGCCTTCTTCCGTGGGAAAAATGTATGCGTAGTCGGGCAAAGCGCGCATGCAATTGAAGAAGCAATTTTCCTTACGGCCCATGCCGCCGCTGTTTCCATGATATGCCCTTATGCTGCCCCGGACGTTGCGGCCCACGGCATTAAAACCTACGCAAACACAAGAGTCACAGAACTTTTGGAGACCGATGGTGTTCTTTCGGCTATTCAAATTACAGGGCCGGCAGATGCGGTGGAAACGCTTCCTATGGACGGACTCTTTGTTGCCATGGGATATACCCCTGCCAATCGGCTTTTACATGCATTTACTTTGACAAATACCGGTCACTTGCATACGGACATGGATATGCTGACCGAAAAGCCCGGCGTATTTGCCGCCGGAGATATTCGGGAAAAAACACTGCGCCAGATAGTAACCGCGGCATCAGACGGGGCAATTGCAGCCGTGTCCGCCATACGGTATATTAAAAAGAACAAGAATAATCAAGAGAATGGAGAGTAAAATGAAAACATTATTTATTGCAGAAGGTGCTATATTAAAAGGAGATGTTACGTTAGGCAATCGCGTTTCCATCTGGTACAACGCTGTCCTTCGCGGCGATATGGCACCTATCCTCATAGGGGATGATTCCAACGTACAAGAATGTGCCGTTTTGCATGTATCCCCACAAATGCCTCTCACGATTGGCAAAGGTGTTACGGTTGGACATGGTGCTATTTTACACAGCTGTACGATCGGGGATAATTCCCTGATCGGTATGGGAGCCATTGTTTTGGATGGTGCAAAAATCGGAAAAAACTGTCTGATTGGTGCCGGTGCACTGGTAACAGGCGGTAAAGAAATTCCGGACGGCAGTCTTGTCATCGGCAATCCCGGCAAGGTACATCGTCCTCTTACAGAGGAAGAGATGCAATCCAACAAGGCAAATGCTGCGGAATACGTGGAATTGATGGAAAAAGAATTAGAACTATAGTTTTTTGTTCTATGGCCACTAACAAAGAAAACGGAGCCGTAGCAAAATGATGATTCAAAATCTTTTTGCTACGGCTTCTTGGGGCTGGAGAAAAATGCAACTCGTCATCAATAGCGTTTTACAGCCAATCAGCATCTTACAAATCAAAGACGCAAATCGCGCTTTCTGTAGTATTGACAATTACCTCGTAGGCACCGTCGCCGTCAATATCCCGCACAACCGGTTCAGCCATGCCGCCATTCGGGTGCATACCTGATTCCTTTGCATCCGGCAGTTGTACCTTATGCAGCAGCTTTCCGTCAAAACTCAAAATATAGAGATACCCGCGTATATTGCCATACCCCTGGTTCGCATCAAAAAACGAAGTAAATATGACTTCCTTTTTCCCATCAAAATTGACATCCTCGCAAACAACCGGAGAAGCATATTCGTATTGGGGATCCGTTCTTTTCGTCAAGCTGTACGGCCAAGCATACGGCTCTTTTTTATCCAGTCCAAAGCAATGCACTTTTCCATTGTAACTATTAAAAAGAATTTCAACCGTTCCGTCCCCATCTATATCGCTTATGGTCGGGGACTGAAATACCCCGGCAGTGATCATACTCGTGTTCTGGTCAAGAGGCTTTCCCAGATCCATTGGTAAAACTTCCCAGTTAAAACCTCTTTCTGCATTGACAAACCGTGTTCTGTCCGCATGCAATATTGCCAGTGTCATATATTCCGTCGGCGGATAAACGGGCGCATATTTACGATTGCACATAATCGTTGTCACCACAACTTCGTTTGTGCCATTTTGATCTACATCAAAAACCTTCGCCTTTGCATGTCCAAACTCGCCTTTATACAATTCCTCCCGAAATTCCGTGCCGTCCACCGGAAGTCCCCACCCCATATTATCATTGCGAATTTCGCTGGCATAGTCCTCAAAAAGCGAAATGTGCCCCCACGCCTTATTGCCAAAGACTGCCGGATTTGCCATATAGGGCGTACCATCCGGTTCAAAGACCGAAACGTAAGAAACATCTG
>JAQXGO010000118.1 GCA_029006755.1 Clostridia bacterium
GCTTCTTTGGCGCAGTTTGTCCATTCTGCACTGTTTTTCTCCAGCCCCAAAAGGAGCCGTAGAAAAAAGATTTGTAATCATCATTTTGCTACGGCTCCTCGCTTTTTACGAATGCAAACTCTGTACGCCGACGAATTTGCATTCGCAAAATATATCTTCGTTTTTCAACCTCTGACCAGCGTGTCGACTTTATCGACACGCTGTAACGTCCCATGCATAAATGCATGGGACGTTCATTATGAGTAATCTAATTTGATTCCGCGGTACGAGACGTAATTATGCATCATGATGCTATAAAGCAGGACCATAAAATCTTACAAATTCAACATTTCCGTTCACTTGAAAGCTATCACAATCAGCAGGGATAAAGAATTGATCTCCCTTTTTTATAGGACTGCCTAAGATATTGCCGCTACCGCCGAGAATGTATATTCCGCTGAATAAGCCTTCTGAAGTAATTTGTGCGTTTTGAGTGAAGTAATGCTCAAGACGGAACATTTTTGTATTGCTGTAGTCTATGATGGTATTGCCTTTTTGCTTTATACACCATCTTTTTGCGACTTCGGTCTTTGGGTAGCCTTGATAGGTAAAGCAATCGAACATTTTATCAAAGCCGAGCCCCTGATGACACATAAAATCAGGAACAGACAGTCCGGCGGGGGTTACTCTTTCGGTTCTGACACTGTAGTCGGTAGGTTCTTGAATCTCTATAAGAAAGCATCCTGCACCGATTGCATGCGGAATACCGCCCTCGATTAAAAAAGTATCGCCTTTTTTTACGTTGAATTTGTGCAGACAATTTAGCATAGCGGGAATATCCTGCAAATCAAAGCATTTTTTCCAATACTCGCGCGTTATTCCTTCTTTAAAGCCGAAATAAACGCAAGGTTCCTCACCGCCGATACTTCTGCCACCTAATATGTGCCAACATTCGGTTTTTCCAAACTGTGACGAAAACAATTTTTCGGCAGCTTCTCTTGTAGGATGTACCTGCACAGTAAGTCGTTCTGCTGAATCAATCAGTTTTACAAGTACACCAAGATTTGTCCCATGTTTTTTATAATGCTCTGCACCGAGCATGGAGATAGGATCATTATTTATCAGTTCGATAAGGGGAGTACCGTCTTCGGCAATGCTTTGTCCTTCCACAATATCCTCTCTGCCGCTATTTCGCGCAATTACAGTTGACATAATCCATTCTTCGGGGAAATGGTCGTCTTTTGTGCCGATATTATTATGTAATTCGCGAATTAGACTGCCGCCAATATACGTTCTCCAGGCTGTAGCAGGACGAAGTTTTATAGGGAGCGTATTCATCTTGTTTTGTCCTCGTTTTCAAAATCACGTACCTTGCCCGTTGGTCTGTGGCTGAAATTAAGCCGTTTTAATCCGGCTTCTTTGTCGGGCATAAAATCAATCCACATGTAATGCATATGTCTGTCGCCCGTAACCTCAACACCGTGGTCTGAACCAAGGGGAATATGTAGCATAATATTACCCTTCATATTGTATTTTTCGCCGTCAATGATGACCTCCATATCGTTTTCGGGGAAGCTGAAAAAGAACTGGTCAAGCATGGGATGCGCATGGGGACGTACAAGATCATAGCCGTATGACTCAACAGAGCCCATTGTAAATCTTGGAATGATTTCGTGGGGAATCATCATTCTGCTAATTGACTTTTCACTTTTGTTGGGGTCTGTATATTGGATTGACTCTATGTAGGGGACTACAACGGGAAATACTGTTTTGTACTGCCTCAAATCCTCATCATCGCCGGGTGCAGTATCCCACTGAATTTCTAACAGCTGTAAATCTGTTACAGCCGTCACGGTAACGTCTTTGTCAGGTCCGGGCACAAAAGATGTTCTGCTGTCAAAACAGTATTCTTTTCCGTCCGTTGAAAACATAGACTCACCTTCAATGGTTATCAGGATATGATAAAATCCTGCGTTGCCTAAAAATGTGAGTTTACTGCCCTTTATTATGGTATGGTGGAAGGCTCTTGCACCCTGAACATCACCTTTGCATAACTCTGTGGACTGATTGATTTTACTGTTTACATCAATTTTTTCCATTTTCATTTTTATCTCTCCTTAAATTCTTTAATTTTATTTCCGTTTACAGCTGTTACTCTGTCAACAACAAGCTTTCGAAAGTCAGGAGACAGCATAGCAAAAAATGCTGTAAAACCTGTCACCCTCACTACAAGGTCGGGGTATTTTAATGGGTCTTTGTCTGCTTCAAGTATTTTTTCAGCGTCAATAATATTGATATTTAGCAGCGTATTGCCTGTGTCCATAATTGTTTTTATCATATCAACCATTTTGCAAATACCTTCGTCGTCGTTTACAATTCCGGGGTCAAATTCAAGCTGCACGGGGGCACAGTTGCCATAACCCGGCTGAATAGCCGCAATTGCATTACACATGGATGAAACCGCTCCGTCCTTGCGAAAACCTCCTAACGGGTTCGCGCCGTGATTGATGGGCGTACCGCTTTTTCTGCCGTTCGGGGTTGCCGAAACAGTTTTTCCAAGACCGATCGTATTTGACCAGGAGAAGAATCCCGGAATAAAATTTATGCCCTTATGCTGATTGTTCAAATCACGAACAAGCGAAGTATATAACTGGCTTATCCGTTTTGCCCATTGATCCCCAAGGGTATCTCCTCCGCCGTAACGCTCGCTGTGTTGCAAGAGCTGTCTTATGTATTCACCGTCTTTGTCCTCAAAATTGCTCAGCATATGCGCAGTCAATTCCTGATAGGAAAGTTTTCTTTCGATGTCAATTCTCTGCTCGCAGGCAGAAAAGCTGTCAGCGACAACCGCAATACCACTGCCGTCAACACACATATTATAAAAATTTGCGCCGCCATCGGTTATGTTAACGCCCTTTTCAATAAGTCCGTGTTGAAACAAGTTTAAAATCAGTTCCGGCTGTGATTTTGTTTGATATTTGAGATGGTGCATTATGCCGTTACCCGTAGCATCAACTGCCGCTTTTAAATGCTTTCCGTAAATCTTAAAAAGTGTTTCAGCGGAAGGATTATCCGATGTATTTATCATTTCGTAATAGGAAACTTCAAAAACTTTTGCAAGATTAATTTTTACGGTATCGTTCATTGTATATTCCATACCCGGAATACACATCCAATGGCAGCCTGCCGCAACACGTTTTCGCGCGAGTTCGAGTGAATAGCCGCATTTCATAAAGCCTTCTGCAAGAGCACTGTCAGAGGAATATCTCGGCCATCCTTGTTTATTCTTAAATAAATATGCGACAGATTTTTTGAAGAAATCTTTATCCAGTTTATCGTGCACACGGATTGTCAGATTGCATGCAATATTGATTTTGTCCGCAGCATCAAGACATAGGTATGAAATTTTTGAAGTCATGTCATTGCCTGCAATATCAGGGCCACCAAGTTGAAAATATCTGCTGTCCTGTAAAAACAGACAGGCAAGATAAAACACCGCTTCGTCATCAGTCAAAATTGAATTTTGAATATCATTTTCATAATATGGTCTCAACATTTCATCAAGCTGACCGCCTGCGCTTCCTCTGTTATATGTTCTAGAAAGCATGGAAAACCAGCACATCCACTGAATGGCTTCTCTAAATGTTTTGGGTGGGTTTGCGGCAACGTTTTTATTGATTCTTGCCATCTCGATTAGATTTTGTTTTAATTCATAGTTACATTCCAGCTTTGAAGCGTCGAATAGTTCTTGCGATACTCTCTCTAAAAATGCTATGATTGCTTCAACAACTTTAATTTCGTTATCATAAAACGCATAATGTGTAGCGTCATGTAATTCTTTTTGTTCTTTAAGTTTTTTCAGAATGCCGCCCCATCCGAGTTCAAACCCGATTTGCAAATCAGGGGTAAAGTGATGGCAATTATCTATTCCCGAAATAATATTATATTTATCAAATATTTTTTGCAGTTCAGGATAAGCATACTCAGGATTCCATTTTTTATCTGCAGGGCGCAACCGTTCAAGAAACAGAAATCCCTTTCCGACAAATGCGTCAAGCGGGTCAAGATAAAGAGGATGTTCCTTTAAAATAGAACAGTAATTATCTGCCCAGGCCTCATACCCGTAAATGGAGCCGTTTTCGTGATTCGGTTTTAGTTTGTAATGAAATACATCTTGTTTAATCAGCCCGTAATCGTCTTCATCTGCACCTCCGTTTTTGGATTTTTCTACGGTTTGCTCGATTTTTCGATTGCGTAAGAGCGAAATACGCTCGTCGTACGTAAAGCGTTTGTCTGCCGGATATTGGTTTAAGAATTGAATTTCTCCCATTTTTATCCCTCCTAAACTATTTTAAAGCTTATGCCTGCATCCGAAAGAAGGTTTTCATAAACTTTAAGCTGCTGTGTATCAAAAGGGCGTGCCCCTTCAAAGCTGTTTTCCTTGCTTAGCCCTTGGTATTTGCTTGCACCGAGTGGATTATAATTCAATAGCTCATATCTTTCTAAATTTTTAAAGTCTTTTATGTAATTTGCGATTGCAGAAATATTTTCAATGCTGTCCGTTGCGCCTGGAATCAACGGTGTTCTGACAATAAACGGAATATTTAAGGTGTCGATTTTTTTTAAATTTTCAATAATAGTACAGTTTGATATACCGGTATATTTTTTATGTTCGGCTTCATCATATATTTTTAAATCGCACATAATAAGGTCAGTAGATTTCAAAAGATTTTCAATTTTAGAAAAAGACAAACTTATGTTTGTTTCGACTGCAACCTCAATATTTTCATTGTGACAAATATGAATAAGCTCTTGCACAAATTCTGCTTGACATAAGATTTCGCCGCCTGACAGCGTGACGCCCCCTCCTGAATTTTGATAATACGGAATATCTTGCCTGATTTCTTTCATTATATCCTCACAGGTCATTGATTTTCCACACATCACAAGTGCCTCAGCATAACAAATCGCAGAACACTTTCCGCACGATGTACATTTTGTGCGGTCAATTATATGTTTACCGTCTGCAAGTATATGTGCGTGATTCGGACAGACTGAGAAGCACTTTCCGCAGGCGATACACTTATTGTCATAATACATAAGCTCGCTTTTTTTCGAAATTGTTTCAGGATTATGACACCATAAACAGTGCATGTTACATCCTTTAAAAAATACTGTGGTACGGATTCCTTTTCCGTCACTTAATGAAAATCTTTGAATATCCGTGACAATTGCTTTCATAATTGAATCATTCCTCGCTTTCACCATGAAATCAAAAATATGATAGCATCGACAGTTTTTTATGTCAATATATAAATCAAACTAAAAATTGTGTTTTATAAACTTTTTAATTTTTATAAATAACGAAAATTTTAGAATTCTATTGACAGATAATAGTCTTTGATGTACAATTGAAATATGAAAGAGGGTGGAGTGTGTGCATTTAAAAGACGTGAATCCTTTTATCAGACAGGCGCTCATTGGGTCGTTGAATTCAAGCAATAAAAAGGATACTTTTAATGAGTTGCAGGCACATGATTGCAGACTTTTTTTCATTCTGTCGGATTACGGAAATATTATAGTTGAGAATAAACGATATCATTTGCATTATGGCAGCATCATTCTTTTTCAGTCCGCAACAAAATATACTTGGGAGATTGAATACCCCCACGAAATTAAATATCTGGTTTTAAATTTTGATTATACGCATAATTTCAAACACATAACAAAAGCGATTCACCCAACGCATTCTGTCAATTTTGACGCGTCCGAAGCATTTGAGCATATTGTTTTTGAAGATGCCGAGGTGTTAAACAGCCCGATTGTTCTCCCGAGGCTGACGTCTTTTGAAAACAGACTGAGACTGATTGTTACGGAATTTTATAACGGAGATGAATTCTGTGATGAACTATTGTCCTCTGTTTTAAAATCTTTGATTATCCATATTGTTAGAATATTGCATGGTACTTCAAACGATAGCAAAAAGGAACGAGATTTGACAAGCAAAATTATTGAATATATTCAAAACAATTATACAAAACCAATTAGCAATATCCATATTGCGGATTATTTTCATATAAATCCTATATATATGAATAGGATATTTAAAAAACAAATCGGTACCTCTTTGCATGCGTTTGTTTTGAATTACCGTTTAAATGCCGCCATGGTTATTTTACGCTCCAGCAGCGTTTCTGTCCAGGAAACGGCACAAATGGTCGGTTTTCAAGATCCGGTTCATTTTAACAAAATTTTTAAAAAACACATAGGTACCACTCCGAATCAATACAGAAGAGCAAAAGAGTAAAAATGGGCCGTAGCAAAAAGATTTTAAAAATCATTTTGCTACGGCAGTCTTTATTTAAAAGCTTTTATATAATCAGTTGGAGATATTCCGACGTTTTTGTTAAACGCTCGGTAGAAAGTTGAATAGTCATGATATCCAATAAGGGAAGGGATTTCTGTCGGCTTTGTGCCGGTCATTAAAAGCTCACGTGCTTTCATTATGCGTTTGTTACGTATATAATCGCCGAGAGAAAACCCTGTATTCTTTTTAAAAAAGCGGTATAGATAATCACGATTAATATAAAACTTTTTGCTGATGATTTCATATGTTAAATCTTCTTGTATATTTCTGTTCACAAAATCTAAAATTCGGTTTATAGAGGTATCATTTGGATTAAACGAAGCGGTTTTATCCCTTAAGGCTGCCATTTTGACAAGAAGCTGAATCAAATAGGACTTTATAAGCACGTCGCGTTCGGGAACATCAATGAAAGAAATCTCTTCAATTTTGTTAATGAGTTTGTCTATTCCCTGTTTCATCACAACTGTGTGGTCAAATTTATTTTGTACACCGGACTTCCTTGATTCAAAAGCAGAAAATGGATTGAAATTCGGGGACATAAAAGCGGAGAGAAATGATGGAGAAATAAGCATGGTTTTACGCCTATAGTAACAGTCTTCATGAAAAATTAAGCGATGCAGTTCTCTACGATTGGTAATAATAACATCATAAGGGTTTAAGTCGTACACATTGCCTTCAACAGAGTATGAGGCATTACCGGAACAAAACATATAAATTTCATATTTATCATGCAGATGAGATGTCATCGTATATGGAGGATCAGCTGTTGAAAAAGCAGCATGACGAAAAAGAAATTCATTATTTACGTTATTGTAAATATTGTCGATATACTGATTTGTATTCATTTTACTCTCCTCGAAACTTATATTCAAAAATGCAATGAAAGTGCAATTTTTTGCAATTTACAATACAAATTTAGTGCTGTATACTAATTATAACATACATATTTATGTTTGTAAACTACTTTTGAAAGAAGTGAAAGAAAATGTTTATTTCGTTATTTTCGGATGAATTCTATGAAGACGCTCACAAGGTTATACCCATCCTACACGAGTGGGGGATGACACATGTTGATTTCAGAGGTATGATTAACGGCAAACCAATTGAAAGTCAAACACAGGAGGAACTGATTAAGCTAAAAATGACACTTGATGAATATGGTTTGAAAACAGGTGTAATTCAGTCTTCTCTCTGTAAGGTACATTTACCTGATAAAGACCGCAGAAAGGCTGAAGAAGAAAAGCTTGAGGGGATTATCAGAGCAGCGGAAATACTTGATTGTAAATATGTCAGAAGTTTCAACTACTGGCAGCATAAAATGGATGATCCTGCATTAGGAGAACTGGCTATGCGTCCTGATGCGCTCAGCATGGTCTTGGAAATGTATGCGCCTATCGCAAAACGCGCCAAGGAGGCAGGGCTCATTTTAGGCTTTGAAAATTGCGGACAGACACCTGATGAGGCCATTACATTTATAAAAGCCCTTGGTGTTCCTGAATGGGGACTTGCGTGGGATGTTTCCAACATGTTTGAGATTTTACCTGAGGCGCAGGGTGATTGTGTCGACTATTTTACAAAGGCACTTACATATGCAAATATGATTCATGTTAAGAGTCGTGGCGTTTCAGCACTTCCGGAGCTGGATTATAAAAAAGTGCCTTGGGAGAGAGTTCTTGCAGGTGCAGCGGCTACAGGACGCGATATTCCTGTTTCAATAGAAACACATGTTCCGGCAGATTCCGGACTGGATCGTGCAGAAACAACTAAACGCTGCTATGATTATATTAAAAAGGTATGGCCGGCATCCGCACCGCCAGATATGAAAACAGCGCTTACGCCCGGCCTTCATTTTGACAGACCGTATGCGGACAATCCTGTTAGAATAGTCGTTGTAGGACTTGGCATGGGAAAGAATCGCTGCGCACAGATAGCCGAAACAAACGGAGTAAAACTTGTCGGTGTTTGTGATATTAATAAGGAAAAAGCAAAAGAAGTCGGAGAGCTCTACAACGTTCCGTACAGTGATGATATTCGTGTCTTTCTTGATGATGAGAGTGTTGAGGTGATGTATATCGTAACACCTACAGGAACACACTGTGAAATTGCAATGCAATGCTTTGAAAAAGGAAAACATGTTCTGACCACAAAACCGATGGATTCAGATTACAAGAAATGCGATGCGGCAATTCAAATGGCAAAAGAAAAGAATCTGCTATTTGGCGTTGACTTTGACTTTCATTTCAGAGGACCGCTTACAGAACTGAAACAAGCGGTCGAAGCAGGCTATTTTGGCACTATCCAATACGCAAATGTTATGCTTAATATTAAAAGAACAGATGAATACTATGATGCAAACGGCGGCTGGAGAGGGACATGGGCTCTGGATGGCGGCGGCGCACTCAGCAATCAGGGTATCCATGAAATTAACAGACTCATTTCTATTTTAGGTGTTCCTGATAAAGTCCGCACAATTACGGCTACGCAAACACACAGTATTGAAGCGGAGGATATCGGTATCGCGGAATGGTCATATAAAAATGGTTGTATTGCAAGAATTTCTTCAACAACATCGTTCCCAATTTCTACATGGTACACGCGGTTTGAGTTGTTCGGTGATAAGGGCGCGTATGTACTTTGCAGCGGCGGCCCAGAGGGAAATCACACGTATTGGGGTGACACAAATGGGTGGACGGAAAAAGCTCCTTATCCTTATAAACGTGAGTGGCGGCAGGCAAGTGATAATTTTGCATACTGTCTCAGAATGGGAACAAAGCTTGTAGTTGATGCAGAAGACGGCAGAACATCCAGATATGTTTTGGACAAAATGTATGAAAGCGCTAAAAACGAAGGCTGTTGGATTGAAATCAACTAAAAGGGAGAAGAATAATGCAGGATTTTCGGCAAACAAAAATCAATGGTGACTATGATATCATTGTAGTCGGTGGCGGCATTGCCGGTGTTGCGGCAGCTGTGGCGGCAGCAAGAGGAGGGGCCAAAACACTTCTGATAGAAAAGACAGTCGCCTTCGGAGGTCTGGCCACAATCGGACTTATTACTTGGTATGAACCGCTTTGTGACTGTCACGGCAAGCAAATGATTTCTGGCATTCCTGAGGAGCTTTTAAAGCTTTCCATAAAATATAGCTTTGATGATTTGAGTGACGAATGGAAGAATGGAAATAAGCCGACGATTGGTTCTGTCAAAATGTACGCAACGCATTATAGCCCTTCCTTGTTTATTATGGCGCTTGACGAATATCTGCAGAAAAATAACGTGCATATCCGACTTGACACAATGGCTACATACCCTGTTATGCACAAGAACCACTGTGAAGGTGTTGTATGCGAAAGTAAAAGCGGAAAAGAATTTTTTGGTGCAAAGTTGGTCATTGATGCGACAGGAGATGCAAGTGTAATGTATGAGGCCGGTGTTCCTTGCATTTTAGGCGAAAATTATTTTTCGGCATTGGCACATGGCTTTCAAAAAGAAGACGCAGAGCTGTATTTGCAAAATGGCGAGATGAAAAGTTTTTCAAGATGGTATTCTGCAGGCAGCAATATGCGCGGAGAGGGACAGGGAGATCATAAGCTCTATCATGGTGACAATGCAGATGAAATTACTGAATTCATGGTAGAAACGCGAAAAGCGATTTTCAATCGATTTCGGGATACTGACAGAAACAGCCGCGATATTGTAAGAGTACCTATGATGCCTACTTTCAGAACCATTCGTCATATTGTAGGAGAGTATCAATTTTCAGGTGATGACGAAAATATAGTATTTGAAGACTCTGTCGGCAGCTGCGGGGATTTCAGGCAAAAGGGGAAGGATAAAAGACCAAAGCATTATCATATTCCGTATAGATGTATGTATAATAAGAATTTTGACAATCTGCTCGCTTGCGGAAGAATTGTGCACTGCGATCGTGAAGGATGGGAAATTACAAGAGTTATCCCCGTGGCAGCATTAACAGGTGAAGCGGCAGGAACAGCGGCTGTATTGGCTTTGCGATCTGAAACGGCTGTTTCAGATATTGATGTTCAAGCACTTCAAATCATCTTGAAAAAAAACGGTGTATTGTTTGAAAAGTAACAAATTTGCAAAAAGCAGAATTGGTTTTGTTTTTGCAATTGTTATAAAAAATTAAGGAGTGTGTAAAAGTATGAAAAAACTAATCTCATTGGTAGCATCATTTCTCATTTGTTTTTCGCTTATGGCGGGAATGACAGTTTGTGCGACAGATCAATTGGTGACAAATAGTGGTTTTGAAGACGGCTTAGAGGGTTGGGAAGGAGATGGAATTTTAATCACAACCGGGGAGAATGCAAGTCCAGAGGGTGGAAATTATGTCAGCTTACCGGAGACAAATAAGTATGTTAGACAGCGGATTACTGGATTATCAGCAAAAACATACGAATTTTCTATTTGGCTAAAATCCACCGTGGATAATGCTGCATTTGTGCGTGCTACGCCCGCTACATATGATGGTGAAACGTATGTTAATGGTAGTGATAAAACATTTTCTTTTCCGAACACAACTGGCACATGGAAAAAGGTTTCAACAGCAGTCACGCTTGAAGAAGGTCAGAATGCTTTATTACTTCGCTTTCAAGCAGTGAGCGATGATGCAAGCTTAGCTTGGGATGGGCTTACATTAAAAGAGACAAATAACCTGGTACAAAATGGTAATTTTGAGGTATCAACTCCTAGTGGCAAACCATCAATTTGGACCATCAAAATGGATGTTAATACAGAAACAGATTATGTTCAACGGGTGATGGGCGGTGTACATAATTCAAACAGTGCGCTTGAAATAAAACGAACAGGGACAAGATTAACAGCAACTACGAGCGCAAGCGGCGTTCTTCCGGAGACCGGTTATCTGCTGTCTTTTTGGTGCAGACAAATCGGTAGTGGTACTGGCAGAACAACAGGGCTTTCCTATGAATTCCGAAATGATAGCAACAAGATCGTTGATTCTACCGCCAAAGGTTCAGCATATTACACCATATCTAATGAATGGAAAAAATTTACAATTTATATTACAACACCTGTAAATACTGCAAGTATATACTTAACTTTGGCCACGGGAAACAAAAACACCACTGTGCAGTATGACGAAATATCTATTGAAAAAGCGTATTCTTCTGTAGAGTTCTATACAACGGATACTTTTTCCGATTATAGTACAAGTGCAACACCAACGCCTGCTATAGGCGGCGTAGAGCTTGATACGCTTCAGGCAGGAACATTAAAGGCATTTGCACATTTATCCGGTGCAGATACAAGCGCAGCATTAGTCATTGGTGTTTATACGACAGCAGCCGACAATAGCAAAATTTTAACCAATGTGATCATTGAGAACGGAACAAAGCCTGGGGATGATACAAATCCGTATTTCAATTTTTCTAGTGATATTACTATAGACACAGTTTCTTCCGGTATGATTTTAAAAGCATTTTTGCTGTCAGGAACTTCGAATATGCAACCCTATTCTGCTGCAAAAGTATTAAAATAATAGCGTAAAGCGTTTGGAGGATAATAATGAAAAAAATCACAATTGTAGTATTGACAGTATGCTTATTTTTGACGAATTTATTTATTGTTTCAGCGGCGACAGAAAACTTACTGATAAATCCCGGCTTTGAAGATGGGGATAAGGGGTGGACAATGGATGCCCGCGTACAGGAAGGTGTAACCTATTCACTGAATGTAACGGACGAAAAAGCCCATTCCGGCAAATACAGCTTTAAAATGGAAAACAGCGCCATATACAGAAATGTTATCTTTCAGAACCTCAATG